>JBBRKX010000022.1:0-14239 GCA_038231675.1 Chthonomonadales bacterium
ACAACCGGAGTTTCACTCCGCAGGAGATCTCCGCAATGATCCTCCAGAAACTGAAGGCAGACGCGGAAGCGTATCTTGGAGAAAAAGTCTTCAAGGCGGTAATCACCGTCCCGGCCTATTTCACCGATGCGCAGCGTCAGGCCACCAAGGATGCCGGAGCGATCGCCGGGCTGGAAGTCGTGCGTATCATCAATGAGCCCACCGCAGCCGCCCTTGCCTATGGCGTGGATCGAGAGGATATCCAGAATGTCCTTGTCTGGGATCTCGGCGGTGGAACCTTCGATGTCTCCATTCTCGAGCTTGGCGACGGCGTATTCGACGTCCGCGCCACCTGTGGCGACAGCGCACTCGGAGGCGATGACTGGGACACCCGGGTAATGGAATGGCTTGCGGACGCCTTTGAGCGCGAAAGCGGCATCAGCGTGCGACGCGACCGCGCGGCGATGCAGCGCCTGAAGGAAGCCGCGGAAAAAGCCAAAATAGAATTAAGCAGTCTGACGAAAACGAACGTCAATCTGCCGTTCTTAACATCGGGCGCCGATGGTCCTCTCCATCTTGACCTCGATATGACACGCGCTCAGTTTGAGAGGCTCTGTTCCGACCTTTTTGACCGGCTGTCCGGTCCCACGGAACAGGCGATGCGCGACGCGAAGATATCCATTGCGGAAATCGATCGCGTCCTGCTCGTGGGCGGTTCGACTCGCATGCCCGCCGTCCAGGAACTGGTGCGCCGTGTTCTGAAGAAAGAACCCTATCGCGGCTTGAATCCGGATGAGGCGGTTGCGGTGGGCGCGGCCCTTCAGGCAGGGGTTCTGAACGAAGAACTCGACGGTTTCGTCCTGCTGGACGTGACGCCGCTTTCTCTCGGGATCGAAACGCAGGGCGGAGTGATGACGACGATCATCAACCGGAACACCACGGTGCCCACACAGGGCAAAAAGGTGTTCACTACGGCGGGCCATGGGCAGACGTCCGTGAATATCAAGGTTTTCCAGGGAGAGCATCCGAATGTCCGGCATAATAAGTTGCTGGCGGAGTTCCATCTGGCGGGCATCCATGCCGGAGGGCGCGGCACGCCTCAAATCGAAGTCACTTTCGACATCGACGTGAATGGGATCGTTCATGTGTCTGCTCGCGACGCACATACCGGGCAGGAACAAAAAGTAGCGGTGAGCGGGGCAAGCGGCCTGACGGACGATGAGATCGACCGGCTAACCCAGACGCTCGCACAATCGTAAGTTCCTATGCGGAGGGCACGGATGCAATCCGGCTGCGATGGGGCAAGCCGCAAGTTCGGTTATATTACTTCAACCAATGGGTCAAGACCAGGTATTTTAGCGGGGGACAGTTAGTAGGATGGCGGCACAACAGCGCGATTACTATGAGATCCTTGGCGTTGCCAGGAATGCAAGTGCGGAAGAACTGAAGCGAGCCTATCGCAACCTTGCGAAGAAATATCATCCCGACATCAACAAGTCGGCGGACTCCTCGGATAAATTCAAGGAGATCCAGGCCGCTTACGATACGCTGAACGATGAGGCCAAACGCAAACGGTACGATCGTTATGGCGTCGAAGGCGTAAATGCCGGCGAGGGTTTCGCGGGCGCGGCGGGCGAAAGTCCGTTCGGCGATATCTTCGACATGTTCTTCGGCCAGCAGACAGGCGCTCGCCGCGGGCCGGGAACCGAATCGGTCCTGCGCGGGGATGACCTGCGCGAGGATATGGAGCTCACGCTCGAAGAGGTCGCAAGCGGAGTCGAGAAAACCATTCGTTTCCCACGCATGGAAACCTGCGACACCTGCAATGGCAATGGCGCGAAGCCCGGAACCAATCCGGATACGTGTCCCCAATGTCACGGTCAAGGCCAGGTCCGTTTTACGCAAAATACGCTTCTTGGAACGTTTCACAGCGCCCAGCCGTGCAATCGTTGTCGTGGCACCGGCAAGATCATCGCAAATCCCTGCGGCGTTTGCAGTGGCGCGGGTCGATTGCGCAAGACACGCGAACGCAGCGTAAAGATTCCCGCCGGAGCCGACACAGGCATGCGCCTGCGATTGATCGGAGAAGGCGATGCAGGCGAGCGCGGTGGGCCTTCAGGCGACCTGTACATTGTTCTCTATGTGAAGGATCACGAGCTTTTCGAGCGACGAGGGAACGACCTCTTCACGCAGGCGCCGATCAGCTTTGCGCGTGCCGCCCTTGGCGGGATCATTCAGGTGCCGATCGTAAACGGCGTCGAGGATCTGAAGATCCCCGAGGGGACGCAGAGCGGGCAGACGTTTACGATGCGCGGCAAAGGGATTCCGGACATCAATGGACGCGGCAAGGGCGATGAGCATGTGGTCGTCCATGTCCAGGTGCCGACGAAGTTGACCGCCGAACAGCGCGAGATATTGAAACAGTTTGCCGCCACAATGGGCGAGAAGACGCAAGAAACGCACGAAAAAGGCAATATTCTTGGCCGGCTTTTCGGCCACCAGGGATAACGAAGAGGCTTGCATATGCGGTGGGCGGAAATGACGGTCAAGTGCGCGGCGGATGCGGTGGATGCGGTGAGTTACGCCTTCATTCAGGCCGGATGTGGCGGAGTGATGCTTGTGGGCGATGGTCCGGTAAGCGTCATGGGCAGCCTTCCGGTGACGGATGAAATGACGCCTCGCATTGAAGCCCTCAAGGCGCACCTGGATCGATTGCCTGAATTCGGCTTGCCTCCGCTTGTGGACGGCATGACGATCCGTTACGCGGAAGACGAAGACTGGGCCAATACCTGGAAAAAGTACTTCAAGCCGCTCCACATAGGCAAGCGAATCGTTATCAAGCCCGGTTGGGAACTCTACACAGCACAAGGTGACGAGCTTATCCTGGAGCTTGATCCCGGCATGGCATTCGGCACCGGCGGTCATCCCACCACGCGTTTATGTCTTGAGGCCCTGGAAGAGCGCATGACGCCTGGCATCCGTGTCGCGGACATCGGAACGGGCAGCGGCATTTTAGCCATTGGCGCCGCGCGGCTTGGAGCGCGTGAAGTGTTCGCCACCGATATCGACGCCCTTCCGCGCCGGGTCGCGCGCGAAAATGTGGCGCGGAACGGGCTGGAAGAGACCGTCAAAATCCTTGAAATGGATGACTTCGGCGCCGCCGCCATCGAATGCGACCTGATTGTCGCGAATATCGTCGCGAATACGATCGTGGACCTTGCGCCGGTCATCGCGCCGCGCCTGAATGCGGGCGGCATCTTTATCGCTTCCGGAGTGGTCGAAGAGCATCATGACCTGGTCCGCGATGCCCTCGCAGGTGTTGGAATGGTGCATCTGGAGACCAAGCGAGACGATATCTGGGTCTGCCTGGTTTCGCGTTTCGATCCCTCTTCCGCCACCGGCCGCGAAGCCCTCGCACGGGCCGCCAAAGAAGTGCCTCCTATTCCTGGATACGACCACCCATGGTCACGTTGATGCCGGCGCACTGCCATGCAGGACTAACGGCGGCCGGTGTCTCTCATTCCCTCGTCTGCCGGTTGATCCCGCAACGCACCCCATGAGAAATCTCTTCCTCGAAATCGACCAGATCGTAGACGGCATCGCGCATATCTCCGGTTCAGACCATATCCATCTGGCACGCGTCCTCCGAGTGCGTGAGGGCGAGATCCTGCAAATCCTCGACAATGCCGACAAGGCGTATCAGGCTCGCATCACTTCCGTGGGCAAATCGGAGACGCTCGCGGCTATCCTGGGTCCGCTTGCTCTTCCCCCCGATCCTCCCGTCTTCATTACGATCGCACAGGCGTTGGGCAAGGGTGACAAGCTCGAGCAGGTTATCCAGCACGGCACGGAGGCGGGCGCGAGCGCTTTCATCCCGATTCGGGCGGAACGCTCCACTGTGGACATTCCCGCGACCAAAGTCGGGGATAAACGGTTGCGTTGGCGGCAAATCTCCAAAGGAGCGGCGGAGCAGTCCGGGAGATCGCGGATCGCCGAGGTTCACGCACCGGAACGCTTCGCGACACTCCTCGATCGGATCGACTCACCCTCTGTCCTGCTTCATCCGGGGGATACCTCCCTGCCCTTGCGTGAATTCCTGCGCTCACTACCCGCCCCACCCGATCGGCTTTTGATTGCTGTCGGCCCCGAAGGCGGATGGAGTCCGGCAGAGGTATCTTCCGCTCTTACGGCGAATATGGTCGCCGTGACGCTGGGACCGCGAATATTACGAACGGAAACCGCTGCGCTGATCGCGATCAGCCAGGTACTATATGCCTTCGAAGGCGAATAAAACTCGGGAGACTGAACAATGCGTATACTTGGGCCGGATGGACAGCCTTTTGAAAGTGGCCCGCCAGTTTCGGAAGAAGTGAAGCAGTATGTGGTGCGCGCTAAGGAGATTGCCGCGCAGGGAGATCCTGCAAGTGGACTGCAACAGTTGGTTTTTGCGTTTCAAACCGACGTGAATTCGGATCTGGTTCTGGATACGACCTGCGATCTGCTCAAACAGATGGTGCAGATCACCGGCGCGGAACAAAGCGATGAGCTCCAGCTTTTCGAGCAATTACGGGCCAATCGCGACGATCCTCTTCTCTATTATCAGGTTGGAGAGCGGTTTTCACAGCTTCAGCAGACGTTCGTCGCGAGGCCATTCCTCGCGCGTGCTCAGGAGCTGATGGGCGATCAGCTCAACGAGCTAAGCCAGGCCATCGACGTCAATCATGCCCAGGTGCTGATGGACCTCGGAGCGTATCAAGAAGCCATCGACGCCTTTCATACTTTGAACGATAAATATGGCGGTCTCCCCATCTGGCTCGTTCTGGAAATGGCGGAGTGCTACGCCCTGCTGCGACAGGTCGATGAAGCCGACGCGGTTTATGAGATCGCCCCCGAAGAGTCCGCGGCGCAATTTCCGGGCATGCCCGAGGTGCGCGAAGAGGTCGGCGACCTCATTGCCCGCGTACGGGACTTCGAGGACAGAGAAGACCTTACCGTTCAGGAATGGCACTATGTTCAAACTCGTGGGATCCTCCTGGAGATTAATCCGGATGAAGCAAACGCGCCCGGAGGGCGCTTCGTGTTGTTTCAGCCTTCCGAAGAGGAAGTCGCGTATGTCGTGGGGGTCGCCGCCGCCACTCTGGACGCGAAAGGATACGCTCCCAACCGGATCCTCTGGCTTGGCCCCACATCCGAACCGCTCGCAAGGTTGTTCGCGCAGTGGTGGGAAGTGGATGAGGCGAATGTTCGCGCGTACCAGAGCGGGGACAACACGGACGACGAGGACGACCTCGGCCTCCTTGTGATGGCGCACTCGTACGACGTATTGCACCTTGAAGACGAAGCGTCCTTTGTCGATCTGGCAAGCGCTCGCGCCGGCCTGATTACATTTGCGCTCGATCTTCGGTGGACCGAGCGACAGCCATTGACTCCGGACGTCGCCGGCTTCATGGCGCAGCAGTGTAATCTGCCGTGGGAGACCCGGTTCCAGGTGAACGCGGACGACCAATCGGTGACTCGTATCGACGAAACGCGGGACGCTCCGACGATCGCGGAAGCCATCGCGGATCAGTTCCCGGAGGATGAAGAGTGCGACGATGTGGCGAAAGAGGTGCTCGGAGTGTATGACGCCTGCACCGACTTGATCCTCGACCACCGAGATGGCACTTTGATGCGCCGGCCGATGATTACGCATTCGCCTATTCGGAGCCCTCGCGTAGGATTCTAGGAACCGGCCTGCCGAAAGGAACATGGAATGAAAGCGCTCGTACTCACGGAATTCAGAAAAGTAGCCATCGATCAACGCCCTCGTCCGGTTCCTGGGCCGGATGAGGTGCTGCTCAAGGTGCGCGGAACGGGAATTTGCGGCTCGGATGTGGCCGGCTTTCTGGGATTGCAGCCCCGCAGACAGCCCGGTCTGGTCCTTGGCCATGAGACGGTCGGCGTGGTGGAACAGATGCCGTCCACCGGTCCCGCAGGTGGCGAATGGCCCTACCGAACCGGACAACGCGTCGTGGTGAACCCTTTGATGCCGTGCGGCACATGCCCCGCGTGCCTTGTTGGCGACACGAACATTTGTGTGGATTGGCGGCTGCTCGGCATGGATCGCATTCCGGGCGCGTTTGCCGAGTATGTGACCGTGCCCGCGCGCAATGTGTTTCCTTTGCCGGACGATCTACCGGATAATCGCGCGGTTATGATCGAACCGCTGGCAAATGGCGTCCATCTCTTCCGTCTCATTGCCCGACATAATTTCGGCTCCATCGCTTTTTTCGGGGCAGGCACGCAGGGTTGTCTGATGCTCACGCTGGCAAGATTGTTAGGATATCGCGAAATTGCGATGGTCGACATCAACCCGAGCCGGCTGGAAGTTGCAAAGGGACTTGGCGCGAAGTATCTGATCCATGCCGGGGAAACAGACCCGGCGGCGGCGCTGAAGAAAGTCTTCGGAGGGACAGGGCCGGATGTCGTGGTGGACGCGCACGGTGACCAGAAGACCCGCGCCGCCTGTATAGAGTCAGCCCGCAAGGGCGGCGAAATACTGCTGCTAGGTTTGCATGAGGTGAACAGCACCGTCGACTTCGCCGCGATCGTACGCAAGGAACTGCGGGTGCAAGGCTCCTACGCATTCAATGCTGCCGACTATACGCGCTCCAAGGCGTTGATCGAGAGCGGGGATGTCGATCTGTCCGCATGGACGGAATCGATGCCACTGGAAGAGGGCCAAACTGCGTTCGACAAGCTTATCACCGGGCCTGGCTCGACGATGAAGTTTTTTCTCACTATTTGAAATCAGGAAGTTAGACCGATGTTTCGTTTTTCGCGTCCGACCGGAAGACGCTTTTGCCGCCGACCGGACAATTCATCTCACCTGCGCATGTGTGCGCCCTGCGCGAATACGGCACGAACAGGATCGGCGGCAATTTTTACCGTCGTCGCCTGTCTATTCGCGGGGACAGCCCATGTTTCAAGTGCGGCGGTCGCCCCGTACCCCGAAACTTTTACCCCTGGAGACATCGAGGAGCAGCACTATCTCGTCAAAGATGGGGGCTCTACCTTTACGGACGGCACACGTCATGCCGAACCCGGGAAGTTCTGGATCTACGGGTTCCCAGTCGCGCCCGGCGAGCATTGCCATCTTGATCTGACGACAGGCGATGATCCCACCACTCCCCTTCCCGCCATTGCGATCGCCGGGCCGGATAATAAACCCCTCCCCGTCCAAGTGGAACGGTCGGCGGATGGGTCCGTTCACGTCGTATGGACAGTACCCCCCAACTGGAAGACAGGCAAGCCCATTCTGGTGGTGATCAGCGCGAAACCTGCGGCGGTTACGGTGAAGCATGGGCGTTTTTCGGTGGAAGATCCGGATAGGAACGGCGATGGCCTCCCGGACTATGTGGCAAGGTTGATGACGGAAGGGCTGCCCGCTACAATGCATCCCGTTTCCCAGATTCACTACGGTCGGCCTTACACGGTCTCGCAGACACTTCGCGCCGTGGATCCGGGCCTGGATCTACAGACGGATGCCGTGTTCGCGAATACCGCCGATGCGGCCATCATTTCCTCGTGGAAAGCGCGTGGTTACAGCGTGTGGACCATGGGCGGTCCCCCAATTGGCAAAGAATACAACGATCAGCATCCCGAGGAGCAACAGGCCGATTCGCAGGGTAAAGCGCTCATCATCGATTCCGGTCCCTATATGAGTCCCACGCCGGGCCGGATTGGCGTCGAGCGCGCATTCTTCGAGGCCGCGCTTTCCGCAGGCAGCGATGGGATTTGCCAGGAGGAACCGGAATATCTGGCGCGGGCGGGATACGAATCCCCCTTCAAGCGCGCATGGGAACAACAGTATCACACCCCCTGGCAACCTCCCGCAGGGAGCCACGCTGTGCGATGGAAGGCAGGCCAGTTGATGGCCATCCTGGAAGCAAACCATGTCAGCGCACTTCTTCAGGCCGCCTCGCAGACAAAACCCGCCGCCCGACGACTGGTCGCGCTGCACAGCCCGATCCACTACGCGCAATGGGGAATAGTCAGTCCCCCGTATCAGATCACGCATCTTCCGGGCGTTCAGGAAGTCGTGGGGCAAGTATCGACCGACACCGCGAGAACCCCTGCGCGCTATGCGGGCGTGCGGCAGGACCGCACGCTGCCCGTGGCGTACCTGGAATACTCTTCGCTCTATCAGTTGATGCGTGAAACCGGTAAGAGGCTCTGGTTTCTTGCCGACCCGCTGGAAGACAACAGCGCCCTCCCGCTTTCGGACTATAAATCGCATTACGAACAGACTCTTATCGCTGCCCTTCTCTTCCCGGATGTGAACGCCTACGCGGTCATGCCATGGCCTGAACGTATCTATGGACATGTGCCGGCGGATTATGGCGCCGAAATTGAAAACGTCAAGGCCGTGCTGCAGGATATGCACAACGTACAAAGCGAGCCGAGCGGCGCGCTCACAACAGATGGCATCGGGGTGTTTGTTTCGGACGCCATGCAGTGGCAGCGGGCGGAGCCCGATCCAAGCGACTTCGACGGGTTCTATGGACTTACGCTTCCTCTGCTGCAGCGTGGGGTCCCGGTACAGGCGGTTTCCCTGGACCGCGCCGCCGAACCAGGTTACCTCCGATCCTTCAAAACGCTGATGCTCTCCTACGATTATCAGAAACCCGTGGATGCGCGGACGCATGCCGCGCTCACAGACTGGGTGCGCCGTGGCGGCAGCCTGCTTTTCTTCGGCGGCTCCGATGCCTTCAATGATATCTCTGATTCCTGGTGGCGCAGCAGCGGGCGGCAAACTCCCCAGGATGATCTCTGGACACTTCTGGGCATTCCCACGGGCGGTGCGGCGATGGCGGTGGCGCAGGGAACCAATGACGACGCCGACCATGCGATCTTGTTGAAGGCCGATGGTCCGGAGCATGATCTCCACAATCGTCGCGCCTATACGCTGGATCTCACGCCGTACACGTCCAAAACAGGAAGCGTTGCCGTGCGCTTCGCCAGCGCAAATCCCCAAAATGCAGGGGGCGCATGGGTGGCATCCGCCGAGTTGCGGATCAACGGCCAGGTCGTCGCCGCATTTACGGCGGGATCGGAAATCGAAAACCGCTTTATCGCGGCGGATGACCATAGTGAATTCAACGGCCAGGCACGATTTGCCGACGGCCCGGCGTCATGGACGTACCAGTTCGATAAGCTTCCCGCAGGAGCGCATGTCACCCTCACCGTGGACATGGGAAATGGCTTCCTCGTTTCCGCGGGTCCAGCGGCGGCCGATTATGGGCGCACGCTTCTTGCCGCGCTCGGAAATCCCCTCACGCGGACCGTCCCCCGCCTTCGAATTAGTTCGGGATACACGGCGACGATCTATCCGAAACTCGAGGTCGATCCTCGAACAAAAGGGGCGGATGCCGGACAAGCCGCCTCTCCCGCTACCGGCCCGTCTGTTCTCTACAGCCTCCGTGCGGGAGGCAACCCGGTATGGATGCAAACTATAGGCCATGGCCTCGTCATGAACGTTGGCGTGGCGCCCGGATTCTTTTCCAGCAGCGAGCGCGCCGCGAGTCTCCTGCGCGGATTGGCGCAGTATGCCCAGCAGCGGGCAGGCGGAGCGTATCATGAGCCCGGTATGCTGCGGTTACACAGAGGCAAATATACCGTCATTGCGACCCTGGGGTCTAAGGCCATCGTGGAGGGGCGCACGATCGATCTGCTTTCCCCCACTCTAGCCGTTTCGGAGGACCGCGAGATCGCACCGCACTCCGTTGCCTTGCTGATCGACATCGGCGACTCGGACGATCCCCCACACATCGGATTCGTTTCGGGCCGCATGCAGGCGAAGTTAGACACCGGGCAGGCATCCGTTTTCTTTACCCGTGGCCCTCTCGGGACCATGGGATGCGCCCGACTGCATGCCGGGAATCATGCGTTGGCCGGGGCGCGAGCAACCGACCGGCTTGGACGGCCGGTCGCCCTCCAATCGACGGTCGATGGGGGCACGGTCCTATTACGCTATCCGAATTCGCCGGACGGCGTCATCGTGCATGCGGCGTGGCGGTAAGCCGCTTTCCCGTCCTAAAGGAGCTGGCCGTTTCAAAATGTGATCCATGGCCTCATCGGTTGTGATGCCGGGAACAATTCTTCCAACGGAACGATCATTTTAAAGGATTGGAAAACGAATCCTCGGCCTCTTGTTTGTCACGATGCAAATACAGGGACGTTTCTACGCGTATAGGAATATAGTAGACATCGGGTAGCATATGTTTCCGATTGAATCCATATTAGGCACGGTTAGACAGTGCGGTCGCCGGTCTCGGTAGGAAGGCTTGCTTCCGCCGGGACCTTTTTGTTTTCCGGGTTCCGATATCACATGGACATTTTTCGCGTATTCGGATTGACCGGCGGCGTGCGAACGACGTCGTATCCGATCCGAACCGCAGGAGGACTGGTTTTATGGGGGCCGTCAAACCTTCGGATTTTTTAAAACAAGTCGAAGAGCAGCGCAGCCAGGAGAAAGGGCTTACCTGGGAAGGCTCTTTCGGTGCATACCTCGATATCGTGGCCAAACAGCCGCAAATCGCCGACCTTGCGCACGCCCGGCTCTACAATATGATCATGTCGGCAGGCTATGAGGATGCCGGCGATGGAATGACTCGGAAATATAAATTCTTCCTCGATGACCTGTATGGCGTGGAACGGACGCTTCAACAGCTGGTTGAAGAATACCTTAATCCGGCATCCCGACGCCTGGATATCCGGAAACGTATTCTCATGCTCGTCGGGCCCGTGGGCGGCGGAAAATCGACGCTCGTCACCCTCGTCAAGAAGGGGATGCAGAACCACAGCAAAACGGATGCCGGCGCCACCTATGCCATCAAGGGCTGTCCCATGCACGAAGAGCCGCTGCATCTGATTCCGGATGGGCTGCGATTGGAATTCAAAAAGAACTTTGGCGTCTACATTGAAGGCGACCTCTGCCCGGTCTGCCGTTATCGCCTGGATCATGAATGGGAAGGCGATATCCAGAGGGTCCCGGTGCACCGTATCTTCCTGTCCGAAAAGAATCGCGTCGGAGTCGGAACGTTCAAGCCGGCGGACCCTAAGAGCCAGGACGTCGCCGAGTTGACCGGAAGCGTCAACATCCAGGCACTGACGGAATACGGCCAGGAATCCGATCCCCGCGCCTACAACTTCGATGGGGAGCTAAACATCGCGAACCGTGGCGTGATGGAGTTCATCGAAATGCTGAAGGCGGAAAAGCGGTTCCTCTACGAACTGAATACCGTCGCCGGTGAACAGACCATCAAAGCCAGCCGCTTTGCGCTTATCTATTGCGACGTCGCGGTCATCGCGCATACTAACGAATATGAGTACAATTCGTATTTCTCCAACAAAGAAAACGAAGCAATGATCGACCGTATCTTCGTGGTCAAAGTGCCTTACAACCTGCGCGTCAGCGAAGAGGTCAGGATCTATGAGAAGCTGATAGGTCAGAGCGATGTACAGGATACGACTTCAAACCTGGACTTATCGCAGATCCATATCGCCCCATACACCTTGAAAGTCGCGTCTATGTTCGCCATTCTCACGCGACTGAAACCGAGCAAAAAGGCCGGACTGAGCCTGACGAGCAAAATGAAGCTGTACGATGGGGAAAAGCAGGTGGGCGACTGGGACCAGCGACACGTTCGGGAACTACGAGAAGAGTATCAGGACGAGGGCATGAACGGCGTTTCCCCGCGTTTCGTAATCAACCGGATCTCCTCCGCGCTGGTGAAGGGCGGCAAAACGTATGTCACGCCCATCGACGTCCTGCGTTCTTTGCGCGATGGCATCACCGAATACACCAACAGCGACGAGGAACGGCGCAGGCTGCTCGGCTTCATCGATGAAGTACGCAAAGAGTTCGACGAGGCAGCCAAAAAAGAGGTTCAGCGGGCGTTCGTGTACTCCTACGAGGAATCCGCGAAAACGCTTATGGACAACTTCATCGACAACGTCGAGGCGTTTTGCAACCGTGAAAAGGTAAAGCATCCGATCACCGGTGAGGACGTGGATCCGGATGAGCGATTGATGCGTTCTATCGAAGAGCAGATCGGCGTCACCGAAAACGCAAAGCGTGAGTTTCGCGAAGGCATCATGCGCTCGGTGGCAAGCCTGATGCGACGCGGGCAGAACTTTACGGTTGCCTCCGACGAGCGGTTAAAGGAAGCGATCGAAAAGAAACTGTTCACCGACCTGAAGGATATCGTGAAGATCACGACGAGCACCAAAACGCCGGACGATGTGCAGCTTAAAAAGGTCAACGAGGTCGTCGACCGGATGTGCAAAGAGCAGGGCTATACGCCGGAATCAGCGAATGAACTGCTCCGTTACGTTGGGACGCTGCTGAATCGATAACGGTTTTCCTTTTATCAACGCGTATCCCGGAGAAGCAAGAGACGTGGCCGCACCTCCGGGGTACGCATTCCACTACCGTTCCCGCATATGAGAGAACGTTAGGTTTACGCATCGCGGAGGTGTGGTTCATGCCGCAATTTTCGTTAAGCGCCGATAACTGGGATCTGCATCGCCGCGCCGAACGCGATCGTCAGAGACACAATGAAAAGGTCAAAGAGGTCATCAAGAAAAACCTCGGAGACATTATCAGCCAGCAAGACATCATTACCGCCGACCAGGGGAAGATCGTCAAAATTCCCGTACGTGGTCTCGAGCTCCCGCGCATTCGATTCGATAACGAAGAGCGCGAGCGCGTCGGTCAGGGATCAGGCGGTACCAAGCCGGGTGACGTGCTTGGGAAAGCCCCTCAACAGGGAGAAGGCACGGGCAAACAGGCGGGCCAGGAAGCAGGGGTGGATTTCTACGAGGCGGAGCTCACCATCGAGGAGCTCACCGCGCTCGTTTTTGAAGACCTTCACCTGCCGAATCTCGAAGACCGTGGCATCAAACAAATCGTCTCCGAGCACGCGGACTTCAACAGCATCAGCAAACGCGGCATCACCAGCAACCTGGACCGCAAGCGCACGCTCATGGAGGCCTACAAGCGGAACGCGCGGGAGGGGAAGCCGGGCTGGACCATCAAGAACGAAGACCGGCGCTACAAGACCTGGGAAGTTGTCACCGAGCCGCAACGCAACGCGGTGGTGTTCGCCATGCGGGATGTCTCCGGCTCGATGGGCGAATTCGAGGCGTATATCTGCCGGTCTTTTTATTTCTGGATGCTGCGGTTCCTTCGAAAGAAGTATGCGAGCGCCGAGATCGTGTTCATCACCTGCCACACCGAGGCGAAGGAAGTGGATGAATCTTCGTTCTTTAGCCTGGGGGACTCCGGCGGCACTAAGATGAGCGAAGCCTATAAGCTTGCGATGCGAATCATCGAGCAGCGCTACAATCCACGAGAATGGAATATCTACCCGTTTCTGTTTTCGGATGGCTATAACTGGGGCGACGCCGACTGCGTGGATCTGGTGCGGAAAATGGCGGAAATCTCGAATCTGATCGGGTATGGCGAGATCGCGAACGATGTCTGGAGTCAGTCGCCGCACTTCGCGCCGCTCGGCCAGGCTTATCAAGAGGCGTTCGCCAAAGATGATCGCGTGTGCCTGGTCAAAATCAACTCGAAGGAAGATGTATGGCCGGCGCTCAAGCAGTTCTTCAGCAAGCATCCGGAACTGCAGACCATGTCCTGAAATATTGAAAGGTCCATGGGATGAATCATACCGAACGGGTCGAACTTGAACGTTGGATCGACATCATACAGCAGAAAGCCACGGACTACGGTCTGGACTGTTACCCCACTCATTTCGAAGTGGTCCCCGACCATGTAATCTATGAGCTCGGAAGCTATAGCCTGCCCGCGCGGTTTTCGCACTGGACTTTCGGCCGCGACTATCACCGGCAGAAGACCAGTTATGAGTATGGCATGTCGAAGATCTATGAGATCGTCTTCAATACCGACCCCTGCCAGGCGTTCCTGATGGACAGCAACTCCATGCTGTCCCACAAGTTTGTGGTCGCGCATGTGCTCGGCCACAACGATTTCTTCAAAAACAACGTCTACTTCGATCATACCGATCGGCGGATGATCGAGAAAGTTCGCCTTCATGGCAACCGCATCCGAAAGTACGAAGAGGAATATGGCCCGGAGGCGGTCGAGGAGTTTCTGGACGCGGTCATCTCCATTGAAGAGCATTTCGACACCGGCCTGACGACCTCCTTTCGGCGGAAATCAGCCGACCAGCATGAAGCCGACCGTCATAAA
>JBBRKX010000023.1:0-14001 GCA_038231675.1 Chthonomonadales bacterium
GCAGCGGACCGATTGGTTTCCCAGCCTGCATGTCGTGATCCGCAAGAATTTACTGGAAGACATAGGTGGCGATGGGATCGTTCCCTATGGGTGCGACGGAGCGCTTGTAGACCATAATGTGCTGCATGGCGGTCGTCAGCGCTGCGCCGATTACGCGGCGGGCATCTGGCCCTGGAGCTGCGACAATACGGTGATCCAGTACAACGAAGTGAGTGGCATGAAGGGCACACTGGATGGCGAAGGCTTCGATTCGGACTACAACTGCCGCAACACCCTCTTCCAATACAACTATAGTCACGACAACGATGGCGGTTTCATGTTGATCTGCAACGACGGTGGTACAAAAATGCCGATCAGCGTCGGAAACGTCGGCACGGTCATACGATATAATATCAGCCAGAACGATGGCTTGCACACATTCAATATCTCGGGCCCATGTCGCAATACCGCCATCTATAACAATGTGATCTGCGTCCGCAAACCGCGTGTGGTTCAAATTGTGGCCAGCGGCAACTGGGGCGGAGATTGGTCCGAGGACACACGATTTTTCAACAATGTTTTCGATGTCGAGGGAAGCGCCACATTCGATTTCGGAGGCATGCGTAAAACTGTATTCCAGAATAATGTCTATCAGGGGACGTTCGATACACGCCCGCAGGATCCCCATGCCATCGATAGCGATCCGGGTTTCGCGGAGGCGGGAAGTGGGGGGAATGGCCTTGCCACACTCCACGGCTACACCCTTCTGCCAGGCTCTCCCTGCATCGGCGCGGCAAGACCGGTCGAACAAAATGGCGGGCATGATTTCTGGGGAAACACACTGCCTCCAAATGGACCCGCGACCATCGGCGCGGAAGAAAAACTATAGGCATCGCTCGCCAATATCAATCCACAAAGGAACCTTTGCCCATGTTACGCACCATTTTCCGTGCCCTGATCCTCTGTGCTTTCCTGTTTTCATGCCGGGCGAACGCGGCGGACGCGCCCCCGGTTGTCGTCTTCCTCTGGCCCGCCGGCAGCCCCACGCTTCAGGGTGCAAACGAGAAAGAGATCACGGCTCCGGCCAATCCTACACCCGGCCAAAAAATCTATTCCATCAAGAATGTCCATATCCCATCTATCGAAGTGCATCTGCCGCCCGCAGATCGGGCGACCGGGGCAGCGATCGTTATCGCACCCGGCGGCGGTCACGAGCAACTTGTCTGGGCGTCCGAAGGCACGGAGGTAGCGAGTTGGCTAAACAATCTTGGCGTCGCCGCGTTTGTTCTGAAATACCGTCTGGAAAAGACGCCTAATTACCACTATACGGTGGAGGGCGAGGCGCTGCAGGACACGCAGCGCGCCATCAGGATCATACGTTCCCGTGCAAAAGAATGGGGCGTCGATGCATCTAAAGTCGGCATTCTGGGATTTTCGGCCGGTGGTGCGCTCGCCGCTCTGGCGGACATTCGATTCGACCGTGGACACGCGACGGCCACCGACCCCATCGAACAACAGAGTTGCCGGCCGGACTTCGTCGGTTTGGTATATGCGGGCTGGAAGCCCATGGACATCACTGCGCCAAAGGATGCAGCTCCTGCTTTTTTAACCAGCGCAGGACTCGATGATGCCTTTCATGCAAAGGAGACCGTGGAGTTCTACAATTCACTCTTCAACGCAGGTGTCCCCGCCGATCTGCATATCTATGCCCACGGCGGCCACGGAGGCGGGCTCGGCAGCCGCCATGGCATCCCATTCGGAACCTGGCCGGTCCGCTTCCAGGATTGGCTTGCCGACCTCGGCATGATCAAAAAGCCGTAGATCGGATCAGTCAGAGCTCACGCGTCAATTTTGGATTTAGCTCAAGAAGAGCCCACCCTCAAAAATGTAAATAGGGAAGACACACTGATGCCGCTCCAAACGAAGGCTTTGACGAAATGCACCACTGGCGCGTTGCTGGCGTTGCTGTTCGGGGGCTGTGGACCTACACCCGATACAACTTCCGGCCCGCCCACTCTTCCTGCAAATTTCGCGGTTCGCCCGATGTTCAAATTGCGTGACGGGCGCGATATCCAGGCGGGAACAGCATTTTCCGCCACCATGGACGGAAGCGCACCGGTATTGATCTCCGCAATGCATTTGTTCGGCGAAGCGGGTGGGCTGATTAATGATCTACCCGGTTCAACGTTACCAGAAGCCATCGCATCGGTCGGGCTGTACGATATGGAATACGGAAAACCACTTGCTTCCGCCGGAATAGAACTCATTCGTGACGGCAAAGCTACGGACTTCAGCACGGGAGATTGCTCACCCGATGTCGTCGCGTTCGCCATGGATTCTCATAGCGGACTAGGAGTTCTGCCACTGGCAAAAAGCAACCCGACCGTTGGCGCACGCGTGTGGGCTGTCGGTCGGGAGTACAAAGACGAGGGAGCGGATGCGAAACTTTACGCAGGAAACGTAAGCGACGTGAAGGACACGGCGATTACAATCGATGAGGAGACGCCGTACGATGGCAAAGGATTTAGTGGTGGCCCCGTTGTCAATGCACAGGGCGAAGTGATCGGCACAACGATCGGAAGCGGATCATCAGGCGGGCGCACCCATGCTTTCCTCAACCCTGTGGAATCGATCCGAAAACATTTGCTAACGGCAGGTGTTCACTAAAAGCGTCGCACCATGTCCTAAAGGCCCACTTGCGCTGCCGCGTTTTCCCGAAACAGGCTGCCTTCACGGATGTAGCGACGCACCATGGTGACGCTCTTATGGCCCGTCTGCTCCATGATGGCTCGTTCGCTCACCCCCGCGCTTGCCGCACTGGTAGCCAGCCCTGCTCGGAGGCTATGACCGGCGTAAAGGTCGGGGTTCAGTCCGGCTGCTTCGGCATACCGCTTCACGATAAGCGCGACGACCTGAGCCGTCAGACGGGTATGGCGCAGCTGACCGTGACGGTTGATCGCCCGAAATACCGGACCGGTGGCAATCCCGGATACGTCGTACCAGGCGAGCATCGCGCGGACGGGACAGGTATGCGGGCGCGAGCCATAGGGAATGCCCACCTTACGCCCCTGCCCCTCCTGATCGGTCTTGCTCCGGCGCAGAGTGACCGTGATCCCTTCATTCGTAACCGAAAGATCCTCTCGATCCAATCCCACTAGTTCCGAGCGTCGAAACGCGCCTGCAAACCCCAACAGCAACAGCGCTCGATCGCGTGTCCCGACCAACCCCGCAGGCAGAGTGTCGACCATACGGCGTATATCGGCGGTAAGGGCCGGAGTTTTGCCGGAGTACGCGGAACCATGGGCACGCCGTATCCCTTGCCAGACATTGCGCACAGTGGGATGCCCGGTGGGAGTGGGGTGATTTGCCGCCTGATGTGCCTGCGAGATCGCGGAGATGCGACGCTGAAGTGTGCTGCATTTGAGTTTGCCCGCGTAAGCGCTTAGATACATACCGACCGTGCCGGGCTCGGCGGGGAGGGCAATGACTCCATGCTTCCGGCACCAGGCGCTGAAGTGAGTCCAGTCCGTTCGGTAGGCCCGAAGGGTATTGGGCGCTTTGGCCTGCCGGATATATTCGCTCGCCTGCTCACGAGCGCGTGCCAATGGGGAAGTCACATCCCCAGTAGCCTCGATCACCTCTAATTGCCCCTTTTCACCCATCTTCCGCTCCTTATTCCACCGGCCGCATCTGGCCTGATGCGCCTTCACCAAGATCATAACGCACCTGTTGAATGTTTATTGCTTAATATCCATGCTTCGAGGTTGGCGGGCGTCGTCAGAACTGACGACGCCTCGCCGATTTATCAGGGCCGCGTGTATCCTGGAAAGCGCACGGTTCACTTACCGACGACGACCGTACCCTCCGCGATCGTAATCACGATGATAACCATGCCTGTAGCCGGAGTAGATTGGGAAGCCAAGTGATATGAAGATCGAAGAGTAGCTCTGCGATGAAGGCCGCCGATATTCTGGCCGCGATTCGCCGGCCAGCTTGCGGTCACGATCCTCATTCCAACGTTCCCAACTGTCGGGCGCGGGCAATGCACTCACGTTATAAGTTTTATCGCCTACCCGCTGGGAGACAAACTCTCCCTCATTGAGCGTGAGCTTACCCTGTGCTCCTTCCAAGTTTGCTGTGCCGCGATGCACCGCAACTTACGCATCTTCACCTGCCCCGATACGTATGCGTGAGGGACCCACCGTTTTAACGGAAATGCGCGGTGTGTCTAGTTCGAAGACGCCACTTTCGTCACGCGCTATAAGAGTTGCGACACCACTGAGCATTTTTATCCGCGTATATTCGCCCTGCGCGTCTACATAAACGGTTTGCAGTGTGGCTACCGCGTTGCCGCCTAACCGAAGGAGACTGCCGTCATCAAAGCGGACTTCGACGCGACCGCCTTCTTCCGCCCAGAGTTGAGCGCCCTCTGTCAGTGGGTGATTTGTTGATACCTTCCCCCACTTCGCCGTGTCGTTCGCACGCCAGGTAACGTTGCCGCTCACATATTCAACCCGGGCTAAACGATGTGCTGATGCAGGTTGCGTACGGACGGGAGCAGACGGGACAGAGGGATTTTCGCCAACGCGATAACCTTTGTCCTGCGCATAAACGGGGCGAACAAGCAACATGCCGGCTGCGGCTAGGGAACAAAAGGCGATGTGCGGGGCGAATAATTTTTGGATCGTGTAAGGCATGATGGTTCTTCCTTTTGCGTCGCTATAGCACAGTCTAGCTGCCCACCAGGCCTGCAGTTATCGGCAGTGGCATAGAGCACAAAGCGCCGCTATCTTATTAGACGAATAAGAAGGGCATCTGTAACACCCGCCCTGTCCCCAATGTGGATCAGAAATTATCTTTCAAATCATGTAACACACGCAGAACCTCGCTTGGGGCTGGATTCCCACGCTTCACCCAGGCGACATGTCCCTGCCGGTCAAGGATATACACGGTGCGCTTGACGATGCCCAACATCGCACGGCAGCCATAAGCGCGGGCAATTTCGTTGCCTCTGTCCACTATGAGTGGAAATGGCAGCCGGTTCTTAGCGGCAAACCCGGCATGTTTTTCCTTCTCGGCCGGATTAACTCCGAATACGATTGCATCTTCCGTCTGAAGCGCGTCCCAGTTGTCGCGAAACGAACAAAGTTGGGCGGTGCACAGAGGCGTGTAATCGCCGGGATAAAACACCAGAACAACACGCTTATGTTTTCTCATGTCCGCGAGATGCACTATTTCCCCATTGCTTGTTTTCGCGAAGAAGTCCGGCGCGATATGGCCTACGGGAAGCAGGTCAGAGCGAGTTTCCATACTTTTCATCAGCACGATTCCAAAAGTGAGACCTACCGTTGCAAGCAACAGGCCCACTCCAGCCGCCACACGTACGCGCTTTCTCCTTCTCTCCAGGCTATGTGTATCTATAACTTCCATCCTCTTCCATCTACGATCGGAGTCGCCCACTTGAGGCTGCGTATTGTCCACGCCCCGAACGATCACAAGTTTCTCGCTTAAATGCCAGATATACACGACATCTCGGCGACACAGCATGCGGATTTTCATCAGAACGGACTGGCGCGTCGCCTACGCCTGTAACAATTGGACTCCGTCCATCGAAATGCCTTCCTTGCCTGACTTACATATATATCACGGTGAGAACAATCAATACAAATTTCTACTATTGACATGGAACTTCAACCGATATATAATGAAACCGGTTTTATGAAACCGGTTTTATTGCCCATTTAGATGGGTTGGGTTACAATCGAGTCCATGAACATCAACGAAGTCGCCGCAAAGTTGGAGCTTTCCAAAGGTACAGTTTCACGCATTCTGAACGGCAAGGGGCTTGCTTTCTCTTTAACCACCAGGGAGCGGGTCTTTGCGGTAGCGGAAGAGCTGGGCTATCGGCCCAACCAGACCGCGCGTGCGCTTGCCACGGGCCATACCGGCTACATTGGCGTGTGGGTGCAGCATCTGCTTACTTCCTACTATGCGCTTGTGGTCCACTTTATGGAAGCGCAGATCGAGCGACAGCCCTACCAGGTAGTGGTAAGAACGCTTGGTCGGGACAACTGGTCTGATCAGCACCATGAGGAGGGCGGCGCCCCTTGGAGCGTGGACGGCATTATTGCGCATGATGTAAATTGGGTCGTCCAGAAATGGCTGGAGGAGGTCGGCCGCCAGTCCTCTGATCGGAAGCCAATCGTCATTACCGGCAGCAACGCCTGCATCGGGACCATCGATCACGTTGGCATGGACCTCCGCCCCGCGTCTGTCGAGGCCGTTCAGCACCTCGTTTTGACGGGGAGACGGAGGATCGCATACCTGACGCATGACGTGATACGCCGGTCAGGCGACGGCCGTCATGACAGCTACTTCCGCGTTCTAGCGGAGGCCGGGTTGCCTTCAGAAGTGATTCTGTCGCCCACTGCAGGGCGAGCGGACGCCCGACGAACCGTGGTTGAGTATATCCAGGAACGTGGATGCCCGGAGGCGATTTTTTGCCACAACGACGACCTGGCAATCGCCACCTACCGAGCTCTCTGCGACCTTGGCCTCTCCGTTCCGGATGATGTTGCCCTCGTAGGCTGCGACGGGATCGAAGACACGGAATACCTGCCCTGCCCGATTTCGACGATAGTGATGCCGCTTAAGGAAATGGCTGGCCTGGCCTGGCAGTTCCTTGAGCGTCGCATACAGGACCCGGGGTATCCACAACAGCAGGCGATGCTGGAGCCGTATCTGGTGATCCGGCAGTCGTCCGCGCCATAATCGAAATCGCCCGGCTCGATCGTTCCTTGCCGGGCTTCCATCAAGTGCATTGCGATTCATTAAGATTGGGAATCGCCTTACCTGGTGCGATATACACAGATCTTCGGTAACGAAAAGAGGTACTCCTATGAAGAGATCCGCATTCACGCTGATCGAACTATTGGTTGTCATTGCGATTATTGCTATTTTAGCGGCAATCCTGTTTCCGGTCTTTGCGCAAGCGAGAGAAAAGGCGCGGGCCATCTCCTGTCTCTCCAACGAAAAACAGATGGGCCTTGGCCTTCTGCAGTACTCGCAGGACTATGATGAACAGTTGACTCCGGCCTGGATCGGCTTCCCCGCGTTTGGGTTCCCAGGGAGCGGGCGCTGGATGGACGTGGTCCAGCCGTATGTCAAAAGCACCCAGATCTTCAGCTGTCCAGACAGCCACACCAAGTATGTCTCCGTCCCAAACGGTAACATCGCGAACGATACCGACCCGGCTACCGGGCTGCGTTACCGCGATGAGAACGGTGGATATGCCATGAACGTAGCTTACTTCAACGATCCCAACGCGCACCCGCCAACGCCTGTCCCGGACGTGCCGCAGAACGCGTCGCGCTCCCTGGCCTCGCTTACATCTCCGGCCGACACTATCTGGGTGGTCGACTTCGAAAACCATACGGATTCCTTCCAGTGCGTATGGCAGACAGTGAACGGCGGCTGGCCCCAACCCCCAATCTGTACGGCAGCTTCGCCTCGAACACTCGGGTGTGGCGGCTACCTTATCGAACTCCACCAGGGGCGCGTCAACACGCTTTACTGCGACGGGCACGCCAAGGCGCAAACGCTGGACCAGTTAACCGAATTGGCCACGAGCGGACCCACTACAGGCGCTTATCGCCGCTGGACCATCGAAGACGATTAAGTACAATTTTCTCCCAGCGCGACAGGTAACGTCTGTCGCGCTGGAACCATTTGCGGTTTAGAGAACAGGCCGCTTTCCTTGCCTTTCCCCTTACTACCTGCATTTCGGAAGGCAACTCGAAGGCTTCTGATACCAACTGGAACTGGCCCA
This sequence comes from Chthonomonadales bacterium, assembly GCA_038231675.1. GTDB lineage: Bacteria > Armatimonadota > Chthonomonadetes > Chthonomonadales > Chthonomonadaceae > JBBRKX01. Next base: position 7,808 of record JBBRKX010000023.1, read on the forward strand.
CCAATTCCTGCAGACGAGCCGCCATCGCGCTGAGGTCGCTCGTTGAAGCGTTCCCCTCCTCCACGCTCGCGCTCTGCTCCTCCACGGAAGCAGACACATTCTGTGGTTTTTTGCCCATCGCACCGGAAAAGGTATAGTGGGGTGTTTCCCCACTCTATGCCGTGCCGGAAAGCACCTGTTTTCCGGCAGACAGAAGTGGGGAAACACTAAAGATGATGGTAACAATTGCCAGACAGTCAGGGGAGGAAAATGCAAACTGAAAATGAGGCTTATGTCGAACTCTTATGCCGGCATTTAGCGGACATGATCCATCGCCTTCGAGCCATTGCCGCAGGGCAGTGGGACTGGACCCCCGCCCCTTCCGCTCCCTCACCGCGCATCATTGCCCAACATACCTGGAATTGGCTCGTCGCGGATCGCCAGCATCTGCAAGAACCCAATGTTACCCGCCACTTGCCTATTCCAGATTCCCCGACCGATCCCGAGGCGCTGTGTGAGGCATTGGAAGCCGAGAGAGATTACTGGCGTGAAACACTGCCCGTATTGACGCCCGAACAGTTGGCGGAAGAACGCTTCCAGTTCGGCATGGCGCCCTTCGGCGTGCGCACCCTGGTGACGCATATCACCCACCTGTTCCTAAGCGTAGCCGGACATACACCGCTTAAGCTGGCGGTGATGTGCAACCGTCCTGAAATCGTGGCACTGCTTCTGCAAGCAAGGGCCGATAGCGACGAAATAGATCCAGATCAAAACACTCCTCTGGTCTGCGCCTCATTCTATGGTTACACCCAGGTTGTCGAGGTATTGCTCCAACATGGAGTGGACGTCCATCTCGCCAATCGATGGAACGGTACGCCTCTGGGGTTTGCCCATATGCAGAATCATCAGGAGATTGCCACGTTACTGGAACAGGCTGGTGCGACGCATTAGAGATCGGCGCGTCGCTCCAGCTTTACAGCAAAAATAGCCGAACTTTACCTTTCCGATGCGATGGGCAAAAAAACCAAACCTTTTGAGACCAACTTCAAGGTAGACAGGGGCGAACACGGCTTTGCACGTGAGGATTTCCATTCATCCCTATCGCTAAAGCGGAGGGTATTCTTATCTTGTGTTTGATAATTCCATGTGCACCCATGGGCAGCGTTCCCAACTTGTCTCTTCGACTACCGGGCGAACTGCCGGGCGCCTCTTGTCTGGAGCTTTGAATGACAATTATGCGGATATTTCGGGTTGCACTCTTCCTGATTCTTGCTGTTGGTGTCTCCGTGCCTGTGTTCAGTAAGCCGCCGACGCTGGATCCTACCTATGGCGCACCTCTTCCGAAACTTAAATCACCTGCGCAAAGCGGCCCACCGGCGAAGTGGATATGGGTGACGCATACTGTCGGGGACCAGACCGTAAATGCGCGGGTTCCGATTACATTGAAGGCTGCTCTGCACACGGCGATTCTTTCCATTACTGCCGACGATGCCTTCACTCTCTTCGTAAACGGTCAGAAGGTCGATTCCACCGAACCTATCGAGCAAGGCTGGAAGCAAGTTCACAAGCGCTCGATAGCGCCGCTTCTGCACGCAGGCACGAATATTATTGCGGTTCGGGGAACCAATAGCGGCGGTGGCGCGGCTGGAATCCTCGTTCATCTGGCAATCGATCACAAAGTGGCGCTGCAAAGCGATCGGCACTGGAAGGTTCTGGAGGCGTCGACGCCTCCCGCGAACTGGACAAGCGCTTCCTTCGACGCCTCGGGTTGGTCGAATGCAACGGAGCTCGCGCCCATCGGTGAAGGCCCATGGAGCACCGGTATATCCGGATGGCCGGGCACACCCGACGGTGGCTGGTATCTCGCACACAAAACCCTTCGTCCGGTCTCCGCGCTGACGCTTTCCGGACATATCGAGGGTGGACCGACTGCCTTATCGTCCGGCCCGACGCATGTGGTCGTTCGCGCGGTTCCCCCCGGCATTGCGCCGGCTTCGCTGCTGATTGATTTCGGCCAGGAACTTGCCGGCCGCATCGTGCTGCAAGGAACAACGAACACTCCTATCCTGATGACGACCGGAGAAACGCGCGAGGAGTGTTTCCATGACGAGCCCGCTCTGGACAATCGCGGCCCCTGGACTCTGACACTGTCCGCATCGGACATTGCGACCACTCCATACACGGCGTTTCGTTACGCTTTGCTTGTGTTTCCGAGCCGGCAGGCGGCGACTCTCACTCGACTGGATTGTGATCATAAGTACTATCCCGTCACATATCGAGGAGCGTTCGCGTGCTCGGATCCTCTTCTCACTAAAATCTGGTACGCCGGCGCGTATACGGCGCATTTGTGTATGCAGGAAGAGATATGGGATGCTCCCAAGCGGGATCGGGGGCTATGGTGCGGCGATCTGCATGTCACTGGAGCGACGATCAATGATGTGTTCGCCGATCAATTTTTAATGGAACGCTCCATCGCCGGCCTGCGGCATATCGCCCAGCAAGGGCGCTCCGAATCCGAATTGCCCACGCATGAGATCAACGAGCTTCCAGGGTATACCGCTGCCTGGTTCTGTGAACTTGCCGACTTTTATCGCCATAATGGGGATACAGCGTTTCTAAAGAGCGAACACAACAACATCCTGACCCTTCTTGAGTTTCAAAAGACAGACTTCGATGCGCAGCATCTATTCACCAACCCGCGCAAGAACTGGAACTTTGTGGATTGGGCTCCGGATTTTGTCCTCGACAGCCCCCAATCGCACATGGCCACCGACCTATTCGATGTCAAAGGAGTACGTGAAGCGATCTTTCTACTCCGCTCCCTTGGTGATAATGCAGGCGCGGCAAAATACGAAACCTGGGCGGTGGCTCTCACGGAGGCCGCGCGGCGCAGTTATGTCGATCCCGCCACGTTGAATTACGGAGATCGTCTTCAGACGAATATCATGGCCGTTTACTCCGGAGTCGCGACGAGGCAGCAAAAAGCGTCAATTTACACGGGGATTTTGCATGTGGGCAGCCCTGCCTGGAAGGCGCGTGTTCCTCCCGCGAATCTCGACTGCTATCCTATATCACCGTACTATGGACACTACCTCCTCCAGGACTTCGGTCAACTTGGGCGGCAACAGGATGGAATCGATCTCATTCGTCGTTACTGGGGCAATATGGTCCAGCGCGCCGGCACGACCACTCTCTGGGAAAAATTCGATCCCGCCGTGCCTTCGAGCGACAAAACTCTGCTCGACATGATGCCGTATCTCAGTTTCTGTCACGGATGGTCCACGGGACCAACCCCCTTTTTGTCGGAATACATTCTTGGCGTACGGCCCACGAGCGGAGGCATGAAGACCGTGGAGATCACGCCCTTCCTGGGTGATTTGAACTGGATCGAAGGGGATGTGCCCACGCCAGGGGGAATAATCCATATTCGCGCTACGAAAGGGGCTCGCAGCCAGCAAGTAAGCCTCATCCTCCCCACGGGTATCGATGCCCAGTTCGGGATGGCGGGCAATGTACTACGTGTGAACGGCAAACAAGCGCGCCTCGTCCGACACGAGAACGGGATTTCATTCGTCCATCTAAAACAGTCGGGCACTTATCGTATTGAGACCATATATTAAAACGCAATCCAGATTGAAATTAGGCGTTTGAATAGGGATGTCTGTCCCGTGTACATTTGGGTCCCTAATGCCCGGTCTCGCCCGGCATATCAGGTACACTGCACTCATGCATGGTTCTAATCCTGAGATGCAGAGCCTATATCGGCGCGCTCTTGGAAAGGCCTTCGACGACCTGCCTCCGGTGTTACGCGCGTTCCATGATCATCCAACAGGTGGCATCGCCCAGGGCAGCTTTCGCGTTACGAGGCCGCCGGGACACCTCCGCGCCATCATCGCGACATTAATGCGTTTGCCGAGACCCGGCGAGGACATTCCCGTTCGGCTACGGGTGCGGACCGAAGGAAACTCCGAGCGTTGGCTACGCGACTTCGGATCGCAGTGTCTCGAGACCAGACAGTGGATAAGTCAGGATCTATTGATTGAGGCAGCCGGCCCTTTGCGGTTCGCGCATCGAGTGAGAGCAGACTCGGCGGGCATGGATTTTCAATTCGTACGTTGTCGGCTGTTTGGGCTGCCACTTCCCAATCGTCTGTCGCCACACATAAATGCAGTGGTCCGCGCTTGTGAATCAGGATGGTGGGTGCAGGTGCGTATCGAAGTCCCACTGCTCGGACTGCTCACACAATATGAAGGAGAGATCAAACCCTCATGTTAACGACACGGATCGCATTTTTCTGCGCCCTGAGCGCGCTTACATTTTCCCCGACCATGGGCGGTCAAACCACGGACCATACGCCTACACCCTATGCTCGATGGCGGCATAGGCCGGCTGTCAATTCCAATGCGTTTCCGATCGCCGTCTGGCTTCAGGATCCATCGAACGCCGCGAAGTATACGGCCGCCGGCATCAATCTATATGTCGGACTCTGGCAGGGACCGACGGAGGGGCAGCTAACCGCGCTGAAGGCAGCGGACATGCCGGTCATTTGCGAGCAGAATCCGGTCGGCCTCGCACACAAGAGCGACCCGATTATCGTCGGCTGGATGCATGGGGACGAGCCGGACAACGCACAGGCCGTCACGGATCCGGCTACGGGAAAACAAGGTTATGGCCCCTGCATCCCTCCCGAAAAGATCATTGCCGATTACAAGAGAATTCGGGCGACAGATGACACACGTCCGGTCATGCTGAACCTCGGCCAGGGCGTTGCGAATGACGCGTGGAACGGTCGAGGGTCAGGCGCAAAGCTTGAGGATTATGCGACCTATGTAAAAGGCGGCGACATCGTTTCCTTCGATGTTTACCCCGTGGCGGGCCTGGATAGGCCGGACGCGGAAAATTTTCTCTGGTATGTTCCCAAAGGGATCGACCGTCTCACCCACTGGGCTGGCAACGACAAGACGATATGGAACTGTATCGAGTGTACGCGCATCGGTGGTGACAAAGCGGCGACGCCCGCACAGGTTCGCTCCGAAGTATGGATGGCGTTGATTCATGGCTCCAAAGGGCTGATCTATTTCGTCCACCAGTTCAAACCCACATTCGATGAACACGCTCTACTCGACGATCCCGCTATGTTGACCGAGGTCACCATCATCAACCATCAGATTCAGAAGCTTGCACCTGTCCTCAACAGTCCAACTCTCGATACGGCCGTAACGGTTCATTCCTCTTCCGAAACGGTTCCCATCGACGTCATGGCTAAGCGACAGGGACACGTTACCTACCTTTTCGCTGTTGGGATGCGTAATGGGCCCGCCGAGGGAACGTTCACGGTGCGCGGCTTGCCCGCGACTGCGACGGCTGAAGTTCTGAACGAAGCACGCACCGTGCCCATCCGTATGGGCCGGTTTACGGATCGCTTTGCAGCCTACGGCGTCCATCTGTACCGCATTCAGGAGTAATTCTTTGCTCGCTTTATTAGGGGTGATGTGGATGTTCGCCGCCAACCTTCCCGTCGGTTCCGCTCCCAAGCCGGTCGCACTGCCGCATTTTCCCGACCGGTTGCACGCTTTCGTCTGGCGGAATTGGCCGCTCGTGCCCATCGATCGCATTGCGCGGACGGTCGGAGCAAAACCGGAAGAGATCGTGCGGATGGGCGAAGCGATGGGGTTGCCTGCACCGCCTCACATTCCGCTGGATCAGCAGCGCCGCACGGCTCTTACGATCATACGGCGTAACTGGCACCTTCTGCCATATGAGCAGCTCTTACAACTCCTCGACTGGACTCCGGAGCAGATGGCCTACACTCTGCAGGAGGATGATTTTCTTTACATCAAACTCGGCAGTCTTAAGCCCCACTGTGAGCCTATCGTCTATCAGCCGCCAGGTTCTACCATGCTTCAGCGTGAACGAGAGATAGCGCACATCGTGCATGAAGAGTTTCCGGATGGGCTGCCCGTGCCGATCTCACCCCTCTTTCATTTTGTTTCCGATCTACAAAAACGTGCGCCTGTCCAAAAACGGGAACCACGTAATGAGCTTTTTTCGCCGCGATTTTGCTACTCCTACTTCGCCCTTTATGGAGATCCCCTGCTCGAGAAGCAGGCGGATCCTTATCCCGAGGGCTATCTTGCACGCCTCCACGATGCCGGTGTTAATGGAGTCTGGCTGCAAGGGGTTCTTTCTAAGCTGGCGCCCTTTCCATGGGAGCC
>JBBRKX010000024.1:0-13877 GCA_038231675.1 Chthonomonadales bacterium
AGACTTTCCAGACTGGTCTGCGCCCGCATCCGCTCCCGGCTTTTTTCCATGCGCGCAATCGCGTCCGCCATATCCGTTTCAGGATGGTTCCAGCCATGCCGCTGCAGCACGGCCCGCCCGTTGCGCGCCTTGGCTTCAAGCAGAATTTGCGCCGTTTTCAGCCGAAATGTCTCCTCCTCATAACGCTGAAACTGCGCGCGCCGCAAAAAGATGTTGCGCCCCTCCGCCGGACACAGTCGCCCTCGAAACTTGCCTCCGAACGAAAGCAGAACCGTTTCCACGCCTGCCTCCAGCAGAGCCGTAAGCGCGCCCGCCGTCAGATCGATATTGCCAAACAGCACCAGACGCTCCAATTCACGCAGGCGGACTGTTTCCAGAGTCTCCTGACCCCTGCACACCTGAATCCGCTGGCTCACACGTCGAATGCTCGCTCCCTGGCGCGTTACGTAAAGCGTGGTCATTCTGCTGCCTCCCTCCCCTCCTGCACGGAATTTTCCGGCTCCTGCCACTCCAGCGACAGTTCACCCTGCGCTTCCCGCCTGTCCGCGAACAGGTCGTCCGCAATATCGGTCCACATTGCGGCATCGAGAGCGGGCAGGGCGTAATTCGCACTGGAAGCCGGCTTGTTTTGCCGAGGCCGCCTGCCCTTCACCGTCACGCTCTCGATGCCGCTCTTGCCGCCCTCCTCCGCCTCTGCTTTCGCCAGCCGCCCCGCGCCCGCGCAATGCTCCAGCGGGGTCCGGCATGTTTGCGCGCAGGTACATAGGCGCGTCTCCCCCTCCTCTTCCAGCCATTCCCGAATACGACGGCAGGAAACAGGAGGATGCGCGGGTTCCAGCCGATCGATATACCCCTGGCAAATGCGCGCGTCGTAATTGCGACACTGCGCGATCGTGCGATGCAGAAAGGCCGCCCCCTCCGCCCCCAGATGACCAGCCGTGTAGAGCAGGATCAGTTGATGCGTATGGCGTAGATGCCCGGTCTGCCTGGCCCGCTCCGCCAGCCCCCGCACTACGGAGCAGCCCTGCGTCAGGCGTGCGACGGGACCGTCGCGTGGGACCAACGTGTCTGTTTCTTGCTGTAACCCCTCCTCCGGCAATGGCCCCGCGCCCTCCGTCAGCTTCTTAATCACGCCATCCACCGTCTTCGCGCCTATCGCGCGAATACCCGCCAGAGCCGTATTCCAATCGGCGATCGGCTCGCCTTCCCTATCCAGCAAAAAACAGCGCCTGCCCGTCACGGGATGCACGCCGAAGGGAAGCTTGACCGCGTCGCCCAATTCCGGTTTCTTTCCGTTGTTCTCGACGTTCCTTCGCCGGATCTCGATGCGCGCCGCTATGTGTTTTAGGACCGGCCCTGCCTGCTCCTGAGAAAACGAGTCTGGCCCATGCCGCGCATGGTGTCTACTCCGGTGCCGCAGAAGTCCGCGAAACGCGCCAGCGCTCCCAACGCGATCAGGGCGTCGCGTGTCACCTCTTGCGGCTCCAGGAGGCGAAAGCGCACCGCCCCTTCAAATCCCAGGAAACTGCGCCTGTCTTCCAGTCGCAGCATCCGGGTGGCGCCCTCGCAAAAGGAAACCGCCATCTGGTTTGCCGCCAACTCTTTCAGCGTATCTGGAAACATATGGGGGCAGCACAGATTCCAGCGCTCCAGCCAGTTGCCAAAATACAGTTCCGGCGCGGGCAGCGGCAGTGTTTTACGCAGGCGGCCGGGTGCATGATGCGCGGTAGGCGTCCGCATTTCGAAGGCGAACTCCGGCGCGTCCGTATATACGGCTTCCATTATCTCCTCCCAGGATGCCGTCGCGCTGAAAGCCACGTTCTGGATTTCAAATAGCTCCACGCCGGACTTGCGGGCAAGTTTTACCCTCGGCGCGCCCCGTGCGATCCGCTCCAACAACGCACCCGTCAATCCGTCCACCAGAACGGCCACCTCGAAGCTGTGGAGGGTCTCTGCTTCTCTCCAGAGCGGACTGATGGTAAGGGGCTTCATCTGATTCAGGTCATGAATGGTCGGGTCGATGTCTTGCAGCCATCCGTAGACCAGTCCCTGCAGGCATCGGCCGTATTCCAGCGGCGGCGACATAGCAGGTCCGGCCAGCGTCAGTCGAATTTTTGTGGGCATGACGATAATCTCCTCTAGCAGCTTGTCGGAGAGAACCCGAATTTGCTGTTTCATGCGTATCCTGGAGGCTGATTTGCCTCGCTGATGCGGGCTTCGCGCCGTTTCAGGGCATGAATTGGGCACGATACCCGTAGAAAATCTTTTCTCCGACAAGCTGCTAGAAGTGCGGCCGAAAAGTCGATTTTGATCGAATTCGCGCGAAATTGCCATGTCATATTTTCTGCAAGATCGAGATAGGGCACGTCTACGAGCATCCTGACGTCATGCTAAGATGGACGCTCGCTAAGCGTGGGACTTTCCGGCCGCGCTTCTAGGGCGAACCGTATACCAGGCTTGAGCGACAGATACGCGCCATTGCTAGCGTCCGCCTATGCATAAGGCTGTTCCTATCCTGCTATAAGGCCCCAGACTACCTGAAATATAGATAAATGCGACATTACGTAATTGGCCGGGTTGGTGGTCGGCTCCGCCGCTCACTCCTTCGTATATGCGGAGCAGCATACAGTGATTGGTCATGCTTCCTAAATTCATGAGTGCGCAAGATCGGAACTGGCGAGCCGATCTCGTCGGGTTTTCGTTATTCTACTCTTCCTCTCCTGTGCTCCCTTATACTAATTTATGGGCAAAATATGTAACGGTCCTTGCATCCCAGCATGCTGCATGGTATTATACTAACGGCATCGTTTAACGGCCATGCTGCCCCGATGCGTCTCCCGTATCGGCTCATTGGGCCACCTGGCCCATCTCCCCGTAGCAAGCGACGGTCCCATAGTGGACCGAGGCTATTCGTTTGGTCTTCATCGGGATGCCATGCAGCGCCCTATGGACGCGTCTCAAGAGCGTCGGGTAGATGTCTGCTGATGTTATCCTGTTAATAGCTGCTGGAGGAGCCGGGCATCTCCTTATTTCTGTAGCTTATTAAAACATACAACACTGGCAAGCGTAGTCCTACCGGCGTACTGCGTGTGTTCATCACTCATCCGAGCGACTTTACACTTTACGTATCACCTCGATAGGGCGGGGTAACTTGGCAAAAATCGCTTAGCGCTGATCTCGACACTCGACGAAATTGACGATTTCACCCCGAATTATCGAGAAGATACGACTTTACGTTACAAATTCTAAACTTGTGGGATTCTGCGATCTTGCCCGAGGGGTCTATCCGACTGCGCGGTAATTTTGCTGAGACATATTTCGTTTCAGCCTTGTTATTAGGCCGCTCTACCGTGTGGTTGCGCGCAAAATGTCCGACCGTTCGCCTGAATTGGTTCTACAGACGCAAGGAGAGAACGCTATGTCATGCCGCAAGCCAACTATTGACGCGCCCATCTGGTCAATGCCGGACATTCACGCAATGAATCAGACGTTCGCCCTGAAGGTGGTGACGCCCCTTTTTGGCGGCGGCTACGAGGCGCGCAAAATCGATCTGGCCTGTCCTATCCGCCCCGCATCAGTGCGCGGGCATCTGCGCTTCTGGTGGCGGGCCACAGCAGGCGCACAGTTCGCCACAGCAGGCGCACAGTTCGCCACGTCAGAGGCACTATTCCAGGCGGAAGAAGCGCTCTGGGGCAGTGACAAGAGGCCGGGCACCATCTCGCTGCATGTTGTTTTACAGGAGAAGGGGGAACCGCAAACCTATTCGCAAACACTGGCAAATGTGCCAAACGTCCATACCGGGGCGGTAAGGTACGCCCTCTTCCCATTTCAGGGTGATAACCAACAGGCTGAAGCTTCCTGTCTACACAACGTAGCGTTTACGCTGAATGTGTCCGGGCCATCCAGCACGCGCGCGGAGGTGACAAAAGCCATATATGCATGGGTACGTTACGGCGGAATTGGGGCACGTACCCGACGCGGTTGCGGCAGTCTGTGCCTGACCAATAGCGACACGATTCCACCTCTCGGTTTGCAGCCCAACGTTACCGTCGAAGCGCTTGATGACCTGACTGTGCTTCAGAATGCTGTATATCTGCTTGGTCCGGAACAGCATGGGCAGTACGCGGCGCTCCTTGCCTGGGCAATGGCGGTGCAGGTGTACAACGATTTTCGACAGAAGGTCTCCTTTGCCCGCAACCCTCCTGCAGGTACTTCCAAATCCCCCGGACGTTCAAAATGGCCAGAACCGGATGCAATACGCCGAATTACAGGCGATCATTATGACGATGGTGCAAAAAACCATGCGGCTTCTCATCTGGTTCACCAGGGTTTTCCACGTGCCGATCTCGGGTTACCTATTATTTTTCACTTTAAAGATTATAAACAACGGCCACCCTACGGTGTCCAGCCTGATCCGGCGGACGCCACTCTAGAAGGACCGTGCATCGGAAGACTCCGGTTTGCATCGCCTATTATTACTAAAGCGTTTCAATCGGGCGCGGGGCGATTTCGCCCGCTGATTGTGATCTTGAATGCTCCGCACGTCTGGCACTATGGACCTCTTATACTAAAACACGGCGGAGGCACAGCGACTATTGCCGGGCATCAGGTGAATCTGAACTCTTCTGATCGCTCTAACGTTGCCCCAATGGGCGGCACTGGCATCCGCCAGGCGCTAGCTGCTTACGCACGCGGTCTTGGGTGGAAATAGGGAGAGCTTTACATGACACATCTACTCGCTATCGCCATCGGACCGGTACAGGACTTCATCGCCGCTGCGCGCCGTACTGCCGATCTTCAAGCGGGTTCGGAACTGCTGGTCGATATTGCGCAGCACATCGCGGGTACTTTACATAAGGAAGGCGCTGGCCTGATCTTTCCCGCCGATATTGAAAACGATGGCCCCAACAAACTACTTGTGACCGTGCCAGACGGCGTCGATCCTCGCGCACTGGCGGCGCTAGTAAAGCGGTCTGCCGTTGATATGCTGTTGGACAAATGGAGCAGTGCTCTAACGGCCCTAGGAGCGGCAAGTCCCACAATGCGCTCCCACGTTCATGAGGCCCGCGCCACAAACCAGCTCGGGCAATTTCTAGAGTTTTACGCTGCCTGGCTGCCGCTCGAAGATGGCACGTATGCCGAAACGCGGCAGCTAGTGGAACGTCTGCTGGCTGGACGGAAGTCCGTACGCGAGTTTGAGCAGCCGGAAAGCGGGCCAGGGCGTCCTAAAAGTCCGCTCGATCCCTCCCGTGATAGTGTGCTTACTCTGCAAAGCACCCACCCCTATAGCGTTACCAAAGCGTGTGCCCGCCGTCCACTGTGGCTGAAACCGATGGAAACATTGGACGCTGTTTCCCTGCTTAAACGCGTACGCGGCGTTTTAGGCGAACCGGGCAGACCCAAAACACCTTCCACGTCGGAAATGGCCGCGCGTATCGCCACCCGCAGTCCAAATCCGCAGGTACAAGAGGCTGTGCGATCGCTCGAAGTATTGGGGCTAGGCATGATGCAGTATCTCGACCTGGATCTCGATCTGGGCGATCTGATGTTTCCCAACCGGTTGCAGGAACAGATCGAAGACCTAGATCGAGACAGCCTTACGATGGACGCAAAGGAAACGGTCGGGGAGTATTTGGACGTCTATCTGCCCCGCATCGCCGAGCAGCGTATCCTGGCCCTGCAAGCCGCCGGAATTCAAGGCGGCACATGCCCTCCATATTACGTCGTGCTTGCAGCAGACGGCGACCGCATGGGCAAATTGCTTAATAAACTGCACACGAAGACACAGCATATTCAATTTTCGCAGCAATTGTCCCAATTCGCCGTATGGGCCAGGGAGTGCGTTCGAAACCATGACGGCCATCCTGTATATGCGGGCGGGGATGACGTCCTCGGCCTGCTGCCACTCCATACCGCCGTCGAGTGCGCCGCCGATCTGGCCGATGAATTTCGCCGGTGCCTGAACGTGGTAAAGCGGGAACTACAGCTTGTCTCATCGGAGAACGCGGGAACGCTGTCAGTAGGCCTGGCCATTGTGCATCATACCGACCCATTACAGGTCTGCATAGAACGGGCTCGGCAGGCCGAACACGCTGCTAAGCGCACCCGCAATGCACTGGCCGTCGCGCTTCACACGCGCGGCGGCGAACCGCTCACTGTGGCCAGTCGCTGGACAGCCCCACGCCAACCGTTGGTAGAAAGGCAGGATGAGGGGACAGACGAGAGCAGTAGTTCCGCAGAAAAGTATCGAGACGATGAGGCAGCGCAGGGACAGCCGGCAGCTCCTGCCCCACGCGCCGAGTGGCGGAGTCTGATGCAAGCAATGCACGCCGATTTATCGAGGGGGTTCCCCTACGAACTGCGCACACTCGCTCGCGAATGGCGCGGCGTCTCTATTGCAGGCGACCGACTATCTTGTCGTCTCCGCGAGGAAGCGCGACGTGTTTTGGAGCGGAAGCGCGGCGGTAAGGCGGACGATGCGGCCTCCCTACAGCTTCTTCTGGAGCAGATTAACGGACTGCAAACGCCGGACGACCTGGAGCAGTTGGCGAAGAAACTCGTAATCGCCCGATTTCTGACCGCTGAGGGCACATGTATGCCATGGCCGGTGCAGAGTGAGGTGGTTCCTGCCTACAGTGCTTCTGCAACCGAACAGGATACGCCAACGGAGATGGCTCGAAAGGAGAATGCCGATGTCTGAACGTGTCATACGTATTCGCGGCATTGACCCGCTGCTGTTCCGCGATGGGCGTCCTTTTGCCTCTGAAGCAGGAGCGCTCTCCGCACAGAGCCTGCCGCTGCCGCTTCCCGGGACGCTGGCTGGAATGATTCGGACCCGATGGGGCAATCTGCAGCCAGGCTGGAATTGGGCGCAGCAGTGGCAGGAAGCTCAGAGTTTCTCTGTCGCCGGGCCGATTCTGCTGCGGAACATGCATCCGGTGTTCGCCGCCCCCGCCGACGCGGTCATATACGACCACGAGATCGGTACTGACGCGCGCGGCGAATCCCTAACCGAGTGCCGGGTGATGGCTCTGCGCCCAGACCGCGCCCAGACTGACCATTGCGACCTGCCGGAGGGACTCTGGCCGCTATGCGTTACGGAAGACATCAAGCCCGCATCCGGCTACAACTATTGGAACTGGTCCAAATTGAACACGTGGCTCCTTTCAGCGACAGGCAGGTCGTTTCCCGTTCCTGACCGCATAACTGGGCCCCAACATGAGGAGCGCGCGCATGTGAAAATCGCGGCGGATAAAACGCTGCCCGATGGCACGATCAAGAAGGGTGGGGTGGCCGAGGAGGGCAAGCTATTCACCACTTCCTCGCTCAGTTTTGCCCGGTATCCGCGGTGGAGCGCGCATGGCATGGGAGTGTCTACGCCCGCCGCCGATACGGAAGCGTCATTGATCGCAAGGATGCCTTGCTTAAACAAAGAAGCGCCTCTACGGTTCCGTTCCGGAACCGCCCAAGCAGCAGAGGTATGGGAACTGCTGGCCCGCGTGGGCCAGTCGGATGATCTGACAGGCGCAGCCCCTTTTGGGGGCGAGCGGCGACTGGCCTCAATCGAGGCCGCTGCAGAGGACGCATGGCCCCTCTGCCCCGAACCCCTGGCTAAGGCTCTGACAAAAAGCCTGTACGTACGCCTGTTGCTCGCCACCCCTGCTTTATTTCGGAATGGCTGGAAGCCCGGATGGCTTGACACACAAAACATCGGGTCCCCACCTGGCATGTCGGGCATTACACTACAGCTCGTCAGCGCGGCAGTGAAACGTCGTGAACCCGTGAGCGGTTGGGACTATAGTCTGAACAAACAGAACAAGCGGCGTGGTCCCAAGCCCGTTCGCTGGATGGTTCCTGCGGGTTCCGTGTATTTCTTTCAGGTGACGGCAGGCCAAGCCGATGTGTTGGCCATACAGGGTTGGCTCGCGCCCATCAGTGATGAAGAACAGGATCGCCGGGATGGATACGGCCTCGCTTTGTGGGGCGTGTGGCAGACGGAAGATCAATTCCGGAACACGGACGAGAACTAGACGAGACACCTTGGGCAAAATAAGAAAACGGAGGAACAAGCGTAATGAGTCTGACACGGATGGTATATCTACACGCAATCACGCCGATACACTCCGGCACGGGGCAGACGGCGGAAGTGATCGACCTGCCCATCGCACGCGAAAAAGCGACCGGCTATCCACTTATTCCAGCATCTAGTTTCAAGGGAGTAGCCCGGGACGGTAAAACGGACGCGACGGCCAACATGATTTTTGGAACCACAGATGAGGCTGGCGCGCTGTGCTTTACGGATCAGCGTATTCTGTGTCTGCCGGTCCGGAGTTACTTCGGCACGTTCGCTTATATCACCTGCCATCTGGTATTATCGCGTCTGACACGAGACGCACGGGCTATGGGAGCGGCCCTCCCCTTCACTGTGCCGACGCTTCCCGAAGCGACCGATACTGACGACTCTATGGCCGTGCTGCTCCCCACAGGCAGCGAACTAAAGCGAATGGATAACGGCATAGACAGAGTCTATCTTGAAGACCTCGACCTGACCGCCAGGATGGACACTTCCGTTACCGCGATTAGTAAGGGCCTGGCTGAAAGACTCTTCCCCAATGACCCTGCTGCGTTTACAGCCCGTTTCGCTGTTGTTTCGGATGAGGTGTTCAGTTTTTTGTGCGAGACAGCAACGGAAGTCACCGCGCGAATCGTGTTGAACGAAAAAACAAAAACGGTCGAGAACCTCTGGTATGAAGAGGCGGCTCCCGCCGAAACCATTTTTTGTGGCCTCGTCATGATGGAAGCACATCAGCAGACGCAGTGCGATATTGTCCTCAAGACACTGACGAACCTATCGACCATTCAAATCGGTGGCAATGCGTCGGTGGGACGCGGACTATGCCGCGTGATCGTGGGGGAGGGACAAATTCGATGAAAACCAAAGCGCAAACCGATTTAGGCCGGGCCGAACAACTCGTCACTGCGGTCGCCGAGTATCGCGGCGAGGGCTACAACGAGGCGGAAAACAAGAGTGTACGGGACATCTACGGCGGCCTTTGCCATAAGTTTCCGATCCTGGTACGCACCTGTGGACTATGCCAGACCGTCACCTTTTCGCTAGATAAGGCGACGGCGAACGACATGAACAATGTCCAGCCGCGTAATGCAGCCCACGCGCTTCTGCTCCAGCATGTCTCGGCCATTTTGGGTCATGCGGACAGCAATGGTTTGATTGCGGCCGTGCGTGACGGTAACGCCGTTCAATATATGCAGGACACGCGTCGTGTTCTGTCGAGTTACGTTTACTTCAAGAGGTTTGCCGTTTCTATTTTGAAAGTGGTGGATGGCAGCAAGATTGAAGATCAAGACGACAGGGCGGTTGCAGACGCATAGGGAGCCATAACATGCCATTACCGTCCATACGCACACGATTCAAGCCCGCCTGTCAGGGGGCAACGGGCGCGGCCATCAGTCACCCGGGTTTAACGCTCACACGCTGCCTGGCCGCTCAGGGTGATGATCACCAGGCTGCCGGCGCACTGCTAAATCAGATGCAGGCGGCAATGCCCACGAAGATTTACCATGATGCTCTTGCGCGCTGGCAGGAGATGCATCAGCATCGACAGCAGATCTGGAAAGCCGAGCAGGAGCAAACGATATGCCGAGTTTGTACAGGCGCACTGGCCGCGCCGCTTGCAGTCGGACTGGGCAACGAATCCACGCTGGAGGTAGGGCTGACGCTGCATCACACCTATGGCATGCCCTTAATCCCCGGCACCGCTCTCAAGGGGATGTGCCGTCGGGGCTTGGAGCAGTGGAGGCTTGCGAAAGGCATGGATCAGAAAGCCTGCGCTCCCTTGAAAACGGCCCTTTTCGGGGAATTGAAGATCGCTTCCGCATTCGTGTTCTGGGACGCATGGTACGTGCCCGAGACGGCAGGCGGCGGGCCATTCCATCGCGATACCGTAACCGTACACCACCCGGAATATTATCGCTCCCGCGGACAAAGCGCCTGGCCTACGGATTTTGACGATCCTACGCCAGTTCCGTTCCTGGTGGTTCGGCCTGGCGCCCAGTTCCAATTTTCCATTGACGCGCCTACCCCGGAATGGGGGGATTTCGCGCTAAATTTACTTCAATGGAGTCTGGCGCACATCGGAATCGGCGGAAAAACCAACGCTGGATACGGCTATTTCCATCCCAAACGCTGGATGTATCCGCCCCGCGTAGAAACGTGGCCAAACTGCCGTGTGGATCGACGATTTCATCATGGGCAGGGCAAGTTCGTAATCGGAGACAGGCCCAGACAGCTCACTTTGTCGCAGAGTGAATGGAGCAAGAGCGGGATTGAAGCTAACCTCACGGCCGCGCAAAAGCACGCGTTATCCAGAAATCAACTGCTGGTCGACATCGACGTAGAAATTAAAGACGAAGAGGTTAATCTGAAGGCGCTCAGACCATCCATATAATGTGGTAGTGCGGGAAAGGACCGCGATGAAGATCATTACGTTTCTCGGCACAAACAATTATTTTCATACCACCTACGCTCACGGTGGTATGACGCACCTGACAGAACTGTTTCCTAGCGCCCTATGCCATTTCCTACACCCTGAAGAACTGCTTGTGCTGGTAACACAGGCAGCCCGGGCAAAATGGCTTGACGAATTGACCGCTCAGGTCGCCCCTCTAGGGCTGTCCCCCGTGCCGGTAGACATCCCGGACGGCCATTCGGTGGACGACCTGTGGCAGATATTCATGCAGTTGACGGCGCATTTGCGAGATAACGATGAAGTCGTATTCGACATCACGAACTCGTTCCGCACCCTTCCTTTCCTAACGTTCCTCGCTGCATCTTACCTACGCGTGACCCGCAAAGTGAAGTTGCAAGGCATCTATTATGGCGCATGGGAAGCTCGCGTTCCAGCCTCCACACCACCGCTATCCACAGACATCTCGCCCGTGTTCGACCTGTCTCCCTTTATCAATCTGCTTGACCTGACAACCGCCACGGATCAGTTCTTGAAGACTGGGAACGCCCAATCCCTGGCGGAATTGCTGCCATCCGGGAGCACGCTGCAAACAAACTTAGAGAGCGTGGCTCTGGGACTACACGTACTACGTCCGCTCGATGTACTCCAGAAGGCAGAAGCGCTCCCACTCGTAATCGCCCAATCTGCGTCCATAATGCAACAGTCTCTTCCTCCCTTTCAGGCTCTGCTGGAACGTATTGCCAAGGATTACGGCGCGTTCGGTTTGGACCGCCCGCTCGACCCTGGTCATGCCGCCGATTTCCTCGTGCGTCTGCTCGACGTCGTGGGCTGGTATTTAAGGAAAGGGCAGACGGTGCAGGCGCTGGCGCTCGCCCGCGAGTGGCTGCCAACACGCCTTTGTTGTCATTTCGGCCTGGATCCGATGCGTAGGGAAGATCGGGAAGCAGCAGAAGATCTGCTTAACGGCAGGCCCCAGGCTCGCAGCCAGACGTATGTTGCGGGCTGGCGCAGGATTACGCAGCATAGCGCCCTGGAAAATCTCTGGTCTCGCCTTACTCGTCTGCGGAATGATGTCCTCCATTGTGGCTTTCGCAATGGAGGACAGAGCACTGCGACAGTGCTGAGCGATACACAAAAACTGATTGGAGATTTACGCTCTATTGCGGGACAGTGGAAATAAGAGGTTAATGCGCCATGATTGTGCTGAATTTCACGCATCCGCTCACCTCCGGTCAGCTTTCCCAAGTGGAAGCGCTGGCAGGTCGCGCACCGGAAAGCGTGGTCGAGATCAAAACGCAATTTAATTCCGAACAGCCTTTCGGGGAGCAGATGCAATCCCTCATTGCCTCAACTGGGCTGTCGGCGGAAGAGTGGCAGACCCGGCCTCTGCTGATCAACTTGCCGAGTTTGAACGTGATTGCCGCTCTCCTACTTGCCGAACTGCATGGGCGCTGCGGCTATTTTCCCGCCATTCTGCGCCTGCGTCCGCTCGCGGGAAGCGCGCCGCCACAGTTCGAGGTCGCCGAAATCATCAACCTGCAACTCGTACGGGATACGGCGCGCACGCATCGTTAGGATGGTACAAAAGGATTATTATGAAAAAGCGATCTGCGTCGGAAACCTTTGAATTGTTTTTCACAGCGCGTTTTCCTTTCTTCTTTCTGTCAGGGGCGCTCGTTCTGGCGGTTGCGGGCAACATGGCCTGCAACCTGCTGATGGCCTACTATGTTGACCCGTTTCCAAACACAAAATTGGTTCGCATGCTGGCTCTTTGCGGCGGATCGATCGCCGCTCTGATTGTGTTTGTCGTTGCGATATATAGCATGGGAGCCGTGGTCGCCATGGCGCGAAGACGGCGTCTTCCCTCAAAGACCGGCGAGCTTACCGCCTTTAAGAAGAAACGGCGCGGCGTTATTCTGACACTGACTCCCAACAGCCTGGCTTCAGATAGCGTGGCCCGTATGGTGCTGGAAAAGCTGCGGCCTGAGTACGTCGGTTTTCTGGGAACTCAGCAAACCGAGGACAGGGAGATCGCCTCCACCCTGAAGAAGGAGTTCCAGTTCTCGGATGACCACTACAAATCCAAACACTTTGTACCTACCGATATTTCGGCAGGCGTGACAAAGACCGGAGACGTCATCGACTGGATGATCAAAGAAGAGGGTCTCTCTCGCAGCGAGGTGGTTGTGGACATTACAGCCGGGACAGCGACCATGTCCGTATCCGCTTTTATCGCCGCCGAAGAACGGCAGATCGATTGCCAGTATATTTACTCCGAATACGACAGAGACAAGCACCAGGTTATTCCCGGAACACAGTTGCCTATTCTTATCAAGGAGTATTCGGATCTGAATACGAAGGTATCCCTCACAGTCACGCCGGAGCCGCTGGAATCTATCACGCGATCGACTTCTTCCGCCACTCTTCCGCAGGCCGTTGTGCAAACCGGCCCAACGCATACTGTCGAGGAGGTGCAGGAAAGCACGCAGAAACATAAATAGAAGATGCCTTTCGCGCCTATATGTTAAATGGATGATGGGGGCAGTGGTGGCTTGCGGCCCGATACGGCCAGGCGTACGCTCAGATTAAACGCACCAACTGCGCCATCACAGATCGCCTGCATGCTGAAGATGCACCGCTGCGTCGTGATATTGCCTGTCTGGACGCAGAGAAAGCCTTTCACGGCACGAGGACCTGAGAAGAAGAGCAGGAGAGTGCGGGACGGGGACCGAATTAACGGCGGGGCGGCGCTTCAACGGACGGTAAAGCACTCCTTCGGGCGTAACCAATCGGCAAAAAACAGGAATGGTTGGAGCCGGCGGGCCTGGCCCCGGAACATATAAGAAGGGTGGAAACGAAATCATGGCGGGAATCGGCTCAGACCGGAAAGTCCGTGTCGGCATCATCGGATGTGGAGGCATCTCCAATTCGCATCTTGCCGGACTGTCGAAATTCGAGGATGTGGAGCTTGTCGCGTTTTGCGACATCGTTGTGGAGCGCGCGGAAAAGCACGTAGCCAAACACGGCGGCGTAGCGTACGATGATGCGGCGAAGATGCTTGCGGCGGCCAAACCGGACGCGGCGTATATTATGATCCCGACCTACGCGCACGGGGCGCCGGAGCGCGCCTGCATTGCAGCGAAAGTCCCGTTCCTCGTGGAAAAGCCGCTCGGAATCGATCCGGTCGACCTGCGCAAACTCGTGGCCGAAGTGGAGCAGTCGGGCCTGATCACGAGCGCGGGCTTCATGAATCGCTATCGAAAATCCATCAACCGCGTGAAGGCGCTGTTGAAGGACGATCCCGCGATCCTGATGGACGGAGCCTGGATCGGCGGACCTCCTCTTCGCAAAGAGGGAGACTACTTCGGCGACAATCCCATCGGTCAGTGG
>JBBRKX010000025.1:0-13853 GCA_038231675.1 Chthonomonadales bacterium
ATCCCGAAGAGCATGACCGTCCCTCCGTACTCCATGTCGTCGCCAAACCTACGGTCCCTCTGCACGCAACGCGTGTTCGCCATCCCCCCAGGCACGATCCCTCTGCACGCATCGGCGCCCATCATGGTCTTCGGCACGGTCATTCCAATGCCCATCTCAATCAGGAGAACCATCGCGATGAGGACCAGCAGGTTGAGAGGAAGGGTAATGAAAACGGCGACTGAGGCTTCCTTACTTCATTGCGCGAACTATCGACCACTCGCTATCCATAAATGGGCCCAGGAGGAGTCGAACCTCCAACCAACCAGTTATGAGCCGGGCGCTCTGCCATTGAGCTATGGGCCCCCATTCGTAAGCGCTGTCAGTGTACCCCTGACCGCTCCGAGTGTCAAGAGAACGGAAGCATTGGCGATTGACAGGTCCGAGCGGGAGGGGTATACTCACCTAATCGATTGATCATGATGGACACGTTCAGGAGGGGAGAAATTCGGATGCAGGACATGCAAATCGCGCTGAGGGAAGGGCTAAGTTTTGATGACGTCCTGTTAACACCACGCGACACGGAAGTTACCCCGGCGGACGTAGATCCACGTACAACCCTGGTGGAAGGCATCGTCTTGCGTGTCCCCATTCTTAGCTCTCCCATGGACCGCGTTACCGAAGCCCGCATGGCGATCGCGATGGCGCGCGAAGGCGGACTGGGCATTATCCACCGAAACATGAGCGCGGACGCGCAAGCGCAGGAAGTAGATAAGGTCAAGCGCTCCGAACATGGCATTATCGTCAACCCCATCAGTCTTCCCCCGGACAAGACCATCCACGATGCGATCCTCCTGATGGAGAAATACCATATCTCCGGAGTACCGATTACCGAGCCCATCACCAACAAACTTGTGGGCATCCTTACTAACCGCGACATTCGGTTCGAAACGAATTTTAGCCGTCCTATCCGGGATGTCATGACCTCCGACCACTCCAATAAAGGGGGCCTGGTCACGGCCCCGCAAGGCACCACGCTGGAACAGGCGCAGGAAATTCTGCAGCATCATCGCATCGAAAAGCTCCCCATTGTAGACAATGACCGCAAACTGCTCGGTTTGATCACCATCAAGGACATCCAGAAGGTGCGCCAGTTCCCCAACGCCACGAAAGACGGCCGTGGGCGACTGCGGTGCGGCGCGGCCATCGGGCCGCTGAAAGATCCCGTGGGACGGACTGCGGCTCTGGTGGAAGCGGGAGTCGATGTCATTGTGATCGATGCGGCGCATGGCCATTCCCGTGGAGTCCTCAACGCTTTACGGGCCGTCAAAAGTGAATTCCCGGATCTGCCCGTTGTCGCGGGAAACGTGGCCACAAGAGAAGGCGCGCGAGCACTTGCCGAAGCACGCGCGGACTGCATCCGAGTCGGACTGGGAGCGGGCAGCATCTGCACCACGCGTATCGTCAGCGGCGTGGGCGTTCCTCAGCTTACCGCCGTTCTGGAATGCGCCGAGGAGGCGCGACGCTTCGGCATTCCGGTCATTGCGGATGGCGGTATACGCTTCAGTGGGGACGCCACCAAGGCGCTTGCCGCGGGAGCCTCCGCGGTGATGGTTGGGAACCTGCTTGCGGGCACACAGGAAGCGCCGGGCGAAGTGATCTTGTACCAGGGCCGCGCCTACAAAGATTATCGCGGCATGGGCAGCGAGGGCGCGATGAAGGAAGGCTCCAGCGATCGTTATGGCCAGGAGAGCACCGCGCGTTTTGTTCCCGAGGGTGTCGAGGGCCGCGTCCCCTACAAGGGCGCGCTGCATGATACGATCCATCAACTGATGGGCGGCATACGGTCCGGCATGGGCTATCTTGGGGCGCACACCCTTCCGGAATTACAGGAGCGAGCGAACTTCGTGCGCATCAGTGGCGCGAGTTTGCGCGAAAGCCACGTCCATGATGTCTGGATCACCAAGGAGCCGCCGAATTACTCCAGCGAATACATGATGAGCGACGTGCCGAGCGATTAATTCGGACATTAATTTCCATCCAAAAACACAGGCCGGCGACAATAGTCGCCGGCCTGTGTCCGTTATTGGCGCAACACGCACGGCGCCGATTTACTCTTCCTGGCTTACCTTCGCGATAATCTCCAGCTCCCGGTTGGAAAGCAACGACTCCGCCCTGTACAACGACACCACATAGAGACCGAGCGTGTAGAAGACGGTGCAGGGCAGCGTCGCGGCGAGCCAACCGGAACCGAGCCAGTAATCCGGCAGAAGCAGCCCGGCCAGCACGGGAACCAGCAGCAGACCGGCGATAAGAAGCACACCCAGGTAGAGGAGCGTATAAGCAAATCCACGCGACCCGCTTTGCTGCCGTATGCGCCAGCCTTTTGCCACGGAACGATAGGGAAAATAGATGGAGACGATGTTGCCCAGCGCAATGACGATGACAAGCGCCATCTCCATCCAGGCAAGCAGAATCCCAAGATGGCCGATGGCCCTGGAAGCAACGGTCAAGGCTACGAGGAATACCAGATTGATCCCTGAAAGCGTACCGAAGACGGTCAGGTTTTTGCCAAGCAGAATATGACGTCTGGAACACGGAAATAGGAACAGCAGGCTGGCCGCCGAGCCGTCGGGGCCGAACAGGTTCGCGGCAATCTGCATTTCCGTTAACAAATGCACTGCGGTGGCGCCCCAAATAATTCCCATGGTTGTGGAAGGAGGCAGGGGATCATGCCGAATTCCCACTACCGAAAAACAAGCCACCACCATCAGATAAACGAGATTCATGAGGACGATTCGATAGTAGGGATCGCGTTTGTAATAGCGAATCTCTTTCTCCGCAACCGCGAGCACGACAGGGGGCAGAAGACGGAACAGCGAGGAACGCCCGGGCTCACGCGTCTGTCGCACCGGGGGGAGAGACTCCTGAGCCTGCGGGTCCGTACTTCCCGACGCCATACGGATCCCCACGCTGTCGCCGGCGTAGACGCGGCTAAGAAGCGCGGCGGCAACATACATGCCGCCGCCCGTAAAAGCAGCGAGGCCCATGAGATACACGACCGCAACACCGAAATCGCCCTGGCTCGCCGCGTAGATAGCTCTGCCGGCCCACCCTGGCGGAAGATACCCCACCACGCCCCAGGCGGGCGTTTGAACGACTTTCGCCCACGGGATCACTCCGAACCGCCCCATCAAGGTCTGATTGCCAAAATAATACAGTAGCGAGAGCACCGGAACCAGGATCGTCGCGGCATCTCGAAACCGCCTGCTTCGAAGGACGCCCTCGGTTGCCAGGATAATGCCCTGGCTCAGAGTCAGCGTGTGCGCAAGAAAGAGGATCAGTGCAACAAAAACTAGGACACACGAAATGACATCGTGAGAGAAACTGAGGCAAACCGTGATCATCATCGGAAGCCAGAAGAGAGTGGAAACATCGATCAGAGAAGCGAATACGGCCCCGGCCAGGATCTGGCGCAACGAAAGCGGGTAGATAAAAAGCCGTGTGACATCGTACGTATCGTTCAGGCTATATCCCAGCAGCGGCGCCATCAGCCAGAAGACGTAGACTCCGGTGAGCACCGCACGCAGCAGATGGCTGCCCATCACCGGAGAGAGTTCTTGAAATCCGAAATTTGCGAAAAACGCGAGCATTACGGAGATTGGAAAGAAGACGAGGATCAAGAGCAGACTGCTGACAAAGGAAGAACGTCTGCGACGAAAGCCGCGAAACATCATTTTCCATTTCAGCCAGAACAAAAGACGCAAAGGGCGCACATCGTCCTCCGCTTGTGCGCTCCGGCGTCAGGCCGAGGAGCGCGAAAAGGGGTTGAAACTTTTTCGAATGCCAGGGGTAACCCCCTGAAATCAGGACCTATCTCATAGCCAGTTGAGCGTTTCGACATCGACCCGCGCATCCACCAATTTGAGAAAGATGTCCTCCAGAGAGGAATCGGTCGCGGTCTGGGCAATGGCGCGAAGCTCTTCGATGGTTCCCTCCCCCACAATGCGCCCATGATGGATGACGGCGATGCGGGAACACAACCGCTCTACGACTTCCATCACATGTGAGGAGATAAAGATCGTGGTTCCTCGCTCCGTAATATGCCGCATTACATTTCGGATCGCCCGCACGGACACCGGATCGACGCCGTTGAACGGCTCATCGAGAAACATAACCTTTGGCCGATGGATCAGCGCCGCCGCAAGCGCCGTTTTCTTTTTCATGCCCATGGAGTAATCGACGATCAGACGATCTCTCGCTTCCGTAAGCTCCATCAGTTCCAGCAATCCGGCGGCCCGTTCCCTGGCCTCATCCTTTGCGAGCCCATACATTTGCCCGGCGAACACCAGAAACTCTTCTCCGGTCAGCCGTTCATATAAACAGGTCTCTTCCGGCAGCACGCCGATGTGGCGCTTCGCCTCCATCGCCTGCGCGGCGATATCGTAGCCGGCCACCGTTACGGAGCCGGCATCCGGCCGCAGCAGGCCGCACAGCATTCGGATAGTGGTCGATTTGCCTGCGCCATTTGGGCCCAGGAACCCGAAGAATTCACCCTGACGCACGCGTAGAGACAGGTTTTCCACGGCCACCTTATCTGTAAACGTCTTCCATAGCCCCGTGGCTTCGATACTGTAAGCGGCCGGGACGATTTCCTCGAACTTTTCCTCCGTCAGAACTTCATTTGTCACCGGGCGGCGCCTCCTGCCGAAACAGATCAAAACAGATAGGGTGCAAAACGCAAAAAGCCCAACTCGCGGGCTCGGGATAATTCGCCGTCGAGTTGGACTTCCCAATTGTAGTAAAACAAGCCGACGATGAGATTCGAACTCATGACCTGCTCTTTACGAGAGAGCTGCGCTACCACTGTGCTACGTCGGCAAAACCGCCCGAGCTAGATTATACTGGCAGGGGCTCCATTTGTCAAGATCGAAATGCATTCGCGAGACCAAACACGCGTCAAATGTCTACCAACGTTCACAGATCGATTTGGCCTGCAGGAAGTGCCCCAAATAATCCGACCCGCCGGCCTTGGAATTGGTGCCGCTCATATTGAAGCCTCCGAAGGGCTGCACCCCCACCCGCGCCCCGGTACATTTCCGGTTGAAGTAGAGATTGCCGACATGGAACTCCCGCCTCGCCTTTTCCAGATGCTCCCGGTTGTAGGAATACACGCCGCCGGTCAGGCCATAATCCGTGCTGTTCGCCATTTCGAGCGCTTCGTCGAAACTCTCCGCGCGCATGACCGCAAGGACGGGACCAAAGATCTCTTCCTGCGCGATCCGCGCGGTCGGCGCGACATCGGCGATGATGGTGGGCTGTATGAAGTAGGCTTCGTCGTTCTCGTCCTCGGAATGCTCTCCCCCCAACACGACGCGTCCCTCGCCTTTTCCCACGGCGATATGCGACATGATCTTGCGATAGGCTTCGCCGTCGATCACCGCGCCTAGGTAGTTCGCCGGGTTCGTGGGATCGCCTACGGTAAGACGGGAGGCATGCTCGACCACTTTCGCCAGCAACGCATCGTAGATGCTTGCGTGCGCGATCAGGCGGGAGCAGGCCGAACATTTCTGCCCCTGATAGCCGAAGGCGGCGTCCACGACCTGAGAGGCGGTGGCCTCTAGATTGACGTCCTGGTCCACGATAACCGCGTTCTTGCCCCCCATCTCCAGAACGGCCCGTTTGATCCACTTCTGGCCCGTGCGTGGCTGCGCGATACGTTGCTGGATATGCAGGCCGACGCTCTTGCTCCCCGTGAAGGCGACAAATCGGATCTGCGGGTGACCGGTCAGCGCTTCGCCGACTATGTCTCCCGGGCCAGGCACAAAGTTGACGACCCCATGCGGCAAACCAGTCCCTTCGAGCAATTCGCAGAACCTGGCGGCGACCACGGGCGTCTGCTCCGCAGGCTTGACGATGACCGTGTTGCCGGCGGCGATGGCCGCCGCCGTCATGCCCACCGTTATGGCGAGCGGAAAGTTCCAGGGAGAGATGACCGCGCCCACGCCGAGCGCCTGGTAGACAAGTTCGTTCTCTTCCCCGGGATAAGGAGCGACCGGCTGAGGCTGCCCCCATCGCACGGCTTCACGCGCGTAGAACTCAAGGAAATCGATGGCCTCGGCGACGTCGGCATACGCTTCCAGCCAGTTTTTGCTGCTCTCATACACGATCCAGGCGGCAAACTCATAGCTCTTTCGACGCAAGATCGCGGCAGCCTTTACCAGATACCGCGCGCGGACCTCGGGAGCGACACGCGACCATGTCCGAAATGCTTCCGACGCCACCTGAACGGCGCGGTCCACCATTTCCGGTGGAGCGTCGCATACTTGCCCGACCACCTGCGAAAGGCGAGCGGGATTCCTGCTCGGCGTCTTGTGCATGGTCTCGATTCGCTCGCCACCGATCACCAGGGTATAAGGCCTGCCGAGCAGGTGGGAAACCTGTGCAAGGGCATCCTTCATTTTGCGTTTGGGACCGTCGTCGGAGAAATTGACCAGCGGTTCGTTCATGAATGGCGTGAACATAAGGCACCCTCTATCGAAGTCGTAAATTAATGCATTTGACGTTGCCCGGTGGCAAACGGTTCCGGACGGACAATTTGAGACAGCCGGCGCGTTATTCCAGATGAAACCTGTTTCCGACTTTGCTGCCCGTTCGGGCGAGAGTCCCCGCAGGGAGTTCCACGACAACGCGGGCGCCGCGCACCGGACCCGCGACGCGCCAGGGCTTCAATACAGACACGGTCCTCAGAGCCCGCCGGTCGCGATCCAGAAAAAGGAGGTCGATCGAAAAGGCCAGCCCGAACGTGTGTACGCTTCCGCAGGGCTCCAGCCACATCCCTCCGTCCGCAGCCAGTGCGCGCCTGCCCAACAGCCCGATCGAGCGCAGCCAGAAACTGCTCGCCACTTCCAGGCGGTCGACAACGATACGCCCCGTATCGAGATCTCGCAGACGTCTGATTCTGGCCTCCATGGCGTTCCCTATCCTTGCCGTGCTCCAGGCCCGTGCTACGCCATGGTCAGCGGATCCATGTCGATGCTGAGCGACATGCGATCCTCACCGCTCATCTGCGCCACGGCGGCGCGCACGGGATCCGAAAGCTTGCTCCCCACGGGCGCTCGAAGCGCCACATGAAACCGGTACTGGTTCTTTAGCCGCACGATAGGAGCTGGCGAGGGCCCCAGCAGTTCTACCTCGGGGCCGCATGTACACGCAAGGGCGGCCGCAAGCACCGCCGCCTTTGCCGCCGCGCGGGCTTCGTTTTCGTCGGTGCACAGGATATTCACAAACCGCGAGAAAGGCGGGTACCGCAACTCTTTTCGAAATGCGATCTCCTGTGCATAAAAGGCCGCATAGTCGTGTCGCATGGCCGCCTGCACCGCGTAATGGTCGGGATTAAAGGTTTGAATAATGACTTCGCCAGGCTTATTCCCACGTCCCGCCCGGCCGGCGACCTGGGTCAGGAGCTGAAACGTGCGCTCGCCCGCGCGAAAATCCGGCATATTGATCGCCGTATCGGCGCTGACGACCCCCACAAGCGTGACATTGGGGAAATCCAGCCCCTTGGCCACCATCTGCGTCCCGATGAGAATGTCCGCTTCGCCGGCGCGAAACGCGCGGATCATCTTGCTATGCGCGCCCTTCTTCGTGGTGGTGTCCCGATCCATGCGCACGACCCGAGCGGAGGGATACGTTTTCAGGACCTCTTCCTCCACCTTTTCCGTCCCGATCCCAAACGCCTTGACCTTTAGCCCGCGACAATCCGGGCAGATCTCCGGCGCTCTCCCGCGATGATCGCAGTGATGACAGCGGAGGGAATGATCGTAGGCATGGTAGGCAAGGGAGATCGCGCAGTTCGGGCATTTCGCCACGTACCCGCAATCCCGGCAGAGCACGAACTGCGCATACCCCCGACGATTTAAAAATAGAATCGTCTGATCACCGGAGGCGATGCGTTCGCCGATGGCATCGGTCAGCCGTTGCGAAAAGAGCGCCTTTCGATGCTTGAACTCTTCGCGGAGGTCGACGATCTCCACGCGCGGCAGCGGTCGATTGTCGATTCGTTCCGGCATTTCGATCCGAAATATGCCCTCTTCCAGCCGCCGACGTATCGGCGCGGATCGGTCGCCATCGTCGCGTGGCTCGCTGGCGTAAAAGCTCTCGAGAGAAGGCGTCGCGCTGCCGAGCACAAGCGTGGCCCCACTCAGGCGCGCGCGTTCGCGAGCGATCTCCTTTGCGTTGTAGCGCGGCATGTTCTCCTGCTTATAGGAGGCCTCGTGCTCTTCGTCCAGCACGATCAATCCGACATTCCGCACCGGCGCGAAAACGGCGGAACGCGCTCCGACGACGATCCGCGCCTTTCCCTCCTGCATTCTGCGCCATTCATCGTGCCGCTCTCCTTCGGAGAGCCGGGAGTGAAGCACCGCGACCTGGTCGCCGAATCGGCCTATGAACACATCTACGACCTGCGCCGTCAGGGCGATTTCGGGCACCAGCACGATCGCGCTTCTGCCGGCGGCGAGCGTATGCAAAATAGCGTCGAGGTACACCTCCGTTTTGCCGCTTGCGGTTACGCCGAACAGCAGAACCGTGCGGGCCTTTCCGCTTTCGATACAGGTGCGCAGCACGGCGGTTGCCTGCTCCTGTCCTTTCGTAAATTGGGGCGCCGTGGTTCGGTGCAGCGGGCCGGCATGCGCGTTTCTTCGGACCGTGATCTCGACCACGCGGACCAGCCCCTTTTTCACGAGCCCATCGAGAGAAGCCCGCGAAGAGCCGGACGCTTCCAGCAACCGGCTCTCCTCCAACGGTTCTTCGTTGTCTCCCGCATGTTCGACGAGCACATCCAGAAGTCGCTTCTGGTTCGGGCCGCGAGGATCCATCCCCCCACCGAGAACGTTCGCGGCCGATCCCAGGGTATAGGCGCGTGACTTTTTTTCCACGGTCTTTGCCCGCGCGACGCTGCGGGTCTCGACAAACAACCCCTTACGAACCAGGGCGCTATAGGCGGAGCTGAAAACGGCCAGGTTCGCCGTCTGCTTGAGAACCTCCAGTTCGGCCTCTCCGTCCAGCGTTCGGAGCGTCTCGATCAGATGGCCCTGCGGCATGGAATCCCCCGCGTCCGCAGCGCGTAGACCGGGTTCGCTCAGCCGGACGGTGGTCGAGACGCGCGCTCCGAGAGTGGCGGGAGCAACGCAACGGATCGCGGACAGCAGATCGCACACATAATGGTCGCTCATCCAGCGCACCGCGCTGAGTTGTTCGTCGTTGATGGTGATGGCATCGTCGACGATGCCGATGATATCCTTCAGCTTACCGCACAGCGGGTCGCTGGACGCAAGCTTCCTCCGCTCCAGGACATACCCCAGGAGCTCCCGCCCATGGAAGGGGATGTGTACGCACGCGCCGGCCCGCAGCGTGTTTTGCAGACGTTCCGGCACACGGTACGAGTAGGATTCCTGGAGGTCGGGCGCGTCCACGTCCACCACGACGTCCGCGATGTCGACCTCGGCATACTCCTCCCACAGACTGTCCGTATATGCCCCAATATCCTGGCCTGATGCCATCCGTACTACTCCTTGGCCTTTTCCGAGATGTCTCGATTCCAGGGAAGATGAACGCGAGGTTCCACGCCGCGACGAAGCCGCTCGATATTCGCTCGATGCTTATAGAGCGCCATTACGCATGCGGCGATCCCGAACAGAAGTCGAAATTCATTGCCTGGCGTCGAGAGGGGATAGAAGATCGGCATGAGAATGGGCAGGGACAGCGCCCCGAGGATCGATCCCACCGATATCCATCGCAAGGTCAAGACTTCGACGCCGAAGATGGCAAAGGCGATCAAGCCGACGATAGGCGCGATGCCGAGCAATGCGCCCAAACTGGTGGCGATGCCTTTACCGCCTTTAAAACCGATCCACATCGAATAGTTGTGTCCGATCGTCGCGATCAGGGCCGCAAGGATCTGCCACCCCGGCTGCAAATGCAATGCCGCCCCAGCGATCGGGGGCAGCAATCCCTTCAGCACATCGAGGATAAAAACCACCGCGCCCACCGTCGGGCCGCAAATTCGGCCAACATTCGTTGCGCCGATATTGCCACTCCCGACGGTTCGAATGTCGATGCCTTTCAAACGCTTTGCGATCCATAACCCGAAAGGCAAGGAGCCCAGCAGGTAACTCCCGGCCAGCAAGGCAACGATGTTCAGAAAATGCGTCATAATTCCCTCAAAATTCATTGGATAACCGTTTGTCGGCCACCCCTGCATCACTCGTAGATACC
Organism: Chthonomonadales bacterium; assembly: GCA_038231675.1. GTDB lineage: Bacteria > Armatimonadota > Chthonomonadetes > Chthonomonadales > Chthonomonadaceae > JBBRKX01. The sequence continues at coordinate 10,258 of JBBRKX010000025.1, forward strand.
ACGATCCCGACCGAGCCGTCAAGGGCGATTTTCGACTTTGGTGTCTCGCATACGCCCCATATCGGAGGCGGGGGGAAAGGCAGGTCAGGGAATTTCCTGGAAACGTCGCTGGAAGATACGCCGCGTATCTTGCATAAGCGCCTGAACTTCTTCTTGCAAACTTTCTTCCGCAGGAACCAGAGCGGTGTCCGCATAGCCAAGAATTCGAGCGAGCATGTGCCTGTGGACCGGTTCGGCCGGAAAAATGGACCCCGAGGAGCCTGTAATCAGCCAGATTGCATTGCGGACGCGTGTTAGTAAGAGAAAGGTCATTTCCAGGACATCCGCTTCGGATTTGTCGAGCAGGCGCTCCGTAGTCAAGGCGGAGATCGCCCGAAGTGTGTTCGAAACGCGCAGTTTAGGACGTTGCCGGCCATGGAGTAGCTGAAGGCGTTGAGCAAGCCATTCGATATCGGTCAGGCCTCCGAAGCCCAACTTAAGGTCCGTTGTCTGCTCTATGGCTTTCAGCCGTTCGTCCTCGATGCGTTTCTTCATCGCGCGTACGGCGTGGTCTTCTTCTGCGGAAAGCCCGTGTCCGAAGCTTACCGCATGAAGGATGCGCACGAGACGCCCCCCGACATGTGGATTCCCCGCTACAAAGCGGGCCTTCAGGGCCGCCTGACGCTCCCAGGTCTCTCCTTTATCACGATAATAGTCCAGGAATCCCCGATGAGAATAAACAAGCGCTCCCTGACGGCCCCAGGGCCTGAGACGAATGTCCACATCGATATTTGCGCCGCGCATTTTGAGCTTTTCGACCGCATGGAGGAACCGTTCCACCACGGCACTCACCATGGCAAAGCGCTCGTCGTGCCGAACGGACTCAGAATTTGAACGACCGTCATCGTACACGAAAACAATATCCCAATCGCTGGAATAGCTGAGTTCCTCGCCGCCGAGTTTTCCAAGTCCCACAATCGCCATACGTCTTAACGCATCCCGAGCAAATTCAGGTTCCGTGTGTTCTCTTGCAACGACGTCCGCACAGACGTTCAATACTATTTGCAGAATTGCTTCCGCCAGACGGCTTAGTTTGTTCATTACCGTCGAAGCGTCCGCCTCGCCCCAGGTGTCCCTGGAAGCAATGCGCAGATTCTCTCGTTGATAAAAGCGAGCGACCGCCGCAAGCTGCGCATCAAACGATTTTATCCGCCCGACCTCCAGGGCAAGTTCCTCCACATGACGGGCGGATCGCATGGCCTCCGGGTCAAAGTCCTCGGCAGACGGGTCCGCATCCCCCGCGCCGTCATCCGATCCTTCCACCGGATCCTCGACGTCGGTTCCCAGAAGGGTCTCCAGCCACTCCTGATGGCGCGCAAGCCGTTTGACAAGAGGCGGAGCGGCCCCCAACCTTACCAGCCGTCGCATGACATCCGGGTTGGCCGCAAAGATGGTGTAGATGCGGTCGCGGTCGGGGACGGCAAGCTCTTCGATTCCCGCCAGCGCCAGATCGGGATTCGGGCTATGCGCGCTCAGGTCGAGCAGGTCGGGCGCGATACCCATGAATTCGCGAGAGAGATGAGGTGCTTCGGTAAACTCTTTGCTGCGTCTCAACAGTTGCAGCGTACGGAGGGTGAAAGGGAGGTCGCGAAATCCTGCAAGTTCAAGGCGCTCGAGCAACAGGGGAGACGGTTCCCATGCTTTGCAAGCGTCTATATCCCCCAACGCCTCTTCCCAGAACCGCGCTGCCTGAGGATCGGGCGCGCCGAGCCCCGCGATAGGCTGAGAGGGATCATAGAAGAGCACCTCCAGATGCCCGTGCAAACGCGTTCGCCTTCGGTCCAACTCGGCCTCAAATGCCTCGACCGTATCGAAGCCCATGCGGCGGGCGACCTTGCCACGCTCGCGCACTTCGTTGCTGGAAGGCAGCTTTTGTGTCTGAAAGTTATGCAGCAGTTGCAGTCTGTGTTCGAGCGTGCGCAAAAAACGATAATCCTCGGCCAACGCGTCGGCGACTCGATCCGTCAGCAGATCGGCGCGATTCAAACGCCGAAGCGCCGAAAGCGTGTTGGCCGTGCGCAGATAAGGCCGCGCACCTCCAAATTCGAGTTGAAGGAGCTGCACAATGAATTCAACATCTCGGATGCCGCCGGTTCCGGTTTTGATATTGGTGCGTGTTTGGCCATCCCGCCGGCATTTTTGCTCGATGCGCCGCTTATTGGCGCGTATATCGTTCAGAAATTCGTTTGAGACGCGCCTCCGGTAGACAAACGGCGTAATCATTGCGAGGAAATCGTCCCCCAGGCCGTGATCGCCCGCCACAAAGCGCGCCTTGATAAGGGCCTGGCGTTCCCAGTTCTCCGCCCATCTTTCGTAGTAAGCGCGGCAGCTGGAAAGCGATAGCACCAACGGTCCGAACCGACCTTCCGGGCGCAGTCGCATGTCGACACGAAATGCTGTTCCCGTCACGCCGCCTTCGGACAACACACCAACGACCGTTTCCGCAAACCGGTCAAGCCAGGAGGCAGTCTCGATTTCGCTCCCATCCACCCGCGTCGAAATCGGTGGCAGGATATCGCCGTGGACGAAAAGGAGATCGATGTCGCTGCTGTAGTTCAGCTCCTGCCCGCCCAATTTCCCCAGGCCAATCACGGCAAAGGGCACCGGCATTGCGTCCGGACTCGCTCCTGTCTCCAGAGCGGCGATCTCCAGGGCGCTTTGCACACATGCGTCCGCAAGGTGAGAGAACTCGCGCGCGGTGGTCGGCATATCCGCAAGGCCGGTAAGATCCCGAACGCCGATGCGCATCATTTCCCGCGCCTTCCATCGGCGGAGCGTATCGCGCTTTTCGCTTACCGTGTTGGTTTCCGCCAGCTGTTCGCTCAGGTCCCGATACAGTCGGGCAGTCGTTCGACGTTCACCAGGAAGTCCGGGCTCCAGAATAAGGTCAATGTACGCTGGGTTTCGCGCCAGGAGGTCTCCAAAATACTGACTGCATCCGGTTACCAGGCAGAAGCGCTCCAGCGCTGCCTCAGATTGTAAAAGTGTTTCCAGGAGGGGTGAAAAATCCGAAGAAGATTGATTTGAAGCGGCGTCAAGCCAGCGAGCAAAGAGGCTGAGGGAACGATCCGGGTCAGGGCTGCGGCCAAGTGCGGTAAGGAGCAGCAGAGGAAGGCGCGCGAGGCTTATTGGGGCCGATGAAGGAGCCATCAGTCCGCGCAAAAGCTGGGCGGCGCGAACGGGATCTTCGATTCCAATTGCCCGCAGTTGGGCGTCATCGACAGGTAGTGCTATGTCGTTGAGGTCCAAAACGGTTCCCTTTCCCGGGCCGAGAAAGCCAGGTAAAACCAAAAAACCGGAAGGCATTTGCCTCCCGGTAATTTATGGAACCATGGGTACATCACGTCAAACATCTTTTGTGGACTCTGTTTCAGAGTGATTGCGGCCATAGTGACGATCGAGTTTCTTACAATCCCACACATGTGCGGGATCACTGAGGATACCGACCTAAGACGCTCAATCAAGGGATGAGGCGGCTTGCACCGAGGTTCCCCTTCGCTTGCGTGAGCACGTCCTTAGAAAGGAGGTGATCCAGCCGCACCTTCCGATACGGCTAC
>JBBRKX010000026.1:0-13784 GCA_038231675.1 Chthonomonadales bacterium
GGGCTCTCATGTGTTGGTCAGTTATGCTGCGTGCTAGGCGATGCTTATGATTAGCCTGTGGGGGTTAGCTCTGCTGAGTCGCATAATCCCGGCAGTCAAAGATGCTCCTGTTCCCGCCGAACTTCCGACCTCCACCGGAACGCTCCCCAAGGCAGGGCAGGGCAGCATTTGATCTCACCGCATTGCCCCTCAGGCGCCGCCCCGTGGGCCGCGCCTATAGCGAAGGAGACACATGGCGCGTAAGATCGTCGGAATCACCTGCAATACACTTTCGGAAAGCAAGCATTCGCAGGCGCGTCAATCGCTGAACCTCGCGTATCTGCGCGCCGTGGAGCAGGCGGGCGCAATACCTCTGATTCTGCCAAATACCATGGACGCTGAAACCGCTGCCAGGTATTTGGATGTCATCGACGGTCTCCTATTGTCGGGTGGGGCGGACCTTTCGCCTGCTCTTTACGGTCAGGCGGCGCATCCCACGGTCACGGATGTGGAGCCCGATCGCGACTTTACGGAATTCGCCATCGTTCAGGCGGCAATCACTGCGGATATGCCGATCCTTGCGATCTGCAGGGGGATTCAAACGCTGAATGTGGCGTTGGGCGGGACGCTCTACCAGGATCTTCCTTCCGAACATCCCTCCGCGATCCATCATCAGCAGACGGAGGCAGGCATTCCGCGCGGCCAGGCCACCCATGCGATCGCAATAGAAGCGGGCACGCGGCTTCGAGAGATCATTGGCGCGGATCGAATGGAGACGAATTCCATGCATCACCAGGCGATCCGCGAGGCGGCCGTGGGCCTTGTGATCTCCGCGTATGCGCCGGACGGCGTAGTGGAAGCGGCGGAAATCCCCACCGCCAGGTATATCCTCGCCGTGCAGTTCCACCCGGAAGAGACCGCGCCCTCCGATCCGCTGTCTCAGCGTATTTTTAGTTCCTTCGTCGCCGCGCTTTAAAGCATTGCACAGAAACACATTGGCATGAAACCAAGTGCGCACCATCACGCTTTCAAAATGGGAGGGTGAGGGAACACGATGCGAACAAACAGCAAAAATAGGTTGTGGCCTCGCAGCATTCTTATTGTGGCATTTTTCATGGCGCTCGCTCCAGGCGCGCTTGCTTGGCAGACGCCGCGTGTCCCAAACGCAGGGTTCGAGGTTCTCGATCCGAAATCGGGCTTCGCGGAAGACTGGATACGTGGCTTTGGAATGGGAACACGGGCGAGCGCGGAGATAGACACGACCGTCGTCCATGGCGGGTTGCGCGCATTACGGATCTCCGACGCGACCCTGACGGAAGCCTACAAGTACGCCCTCGTGAACACACCCAAGATCGCGGTGCTCCCGGAGACAACGTACGTGGTCCGGTTCTGGGCCCGAGGACGCAATGTCGGCAGGTGCTTCGTCGGCGCCGGCTTCGAGGGCGCCGGCGAGCATCGCCAACCTCTGCCTGTCGGCGACTATGATTGGCGTGAAGTCACCTGCAGGATCACGACCCCGGCCGGCTGCCGTGAATTGACCCTCCAGTTTGTGGCGGACGGCGTTACGGACGCTCTCTGGATTGATGACGTTCATCTGGAGATTTCGGCGGTGCAACTCGCGAACATCCGGGAGACGCGTTACCCACGAAACTTCACGGATTGGTTTCCACGTACTCCGGGCAGCGTACCGAAGCACCTTATTGTAACGGACATCTCGCATGAGAGCTCCGACGTGAATGGTCTGCTGGTGGCTCTGCAGGGGATCGTAAACCGTAGAGGCCCCCGCCTGTACCTTCTTAACCCGACCAATCCGCCCAATTATGATGCGATGTGGCTGCGTGTCATGCGCGAAAAGGGATACACCGGTCGGGAAGAGCGAATCCCCAATCCGCTGGACGCGATTCGTCGTTTTCGGAGCGAGATCCGCGGGCTTATCGTATGGGACCCAAACCTGCCGGGCTCGGTGAACGCGGCGTGGATGCTTGCCGGACTGAAGAACGCGCTGCCTGTGTCGCCGGAGATGGCGATGCATCTGAGGCTGCCTATAGTGGCGGATCTGCGCGGGCGGTGGCGGCGCAATGTGGACGCGTATCGGTATGTTTATACACGGTACTGGCGCGCAATGTGCCATCACGTACTGGCGTGGGACCATCCTTTCGACACCGCGTTGATGAGCCGGGATTACATAGTGCAGCACCGGGTGTTTCTGTTCTGGGTGTCGAGCTATACGGACCGAGAGAAGGGCGCGGATCCGCCTGCGGAGATGGAGTTCCTGGAGGAATTGCTTAGGAACACTCCCGGCAATATTCCGGTGATGGGCTGGCCGATTTACGCTGGTCGCGGCATTGAAGAATATACCGCCGTGCGACTGCTTTCGGAGTACGGCAAGTGGGTTCCAGGCTCTGGCTTCAATTCCAATGTGAGCGTTCAGAGTGCGATCCACCCCGCAATGGGGGTATTCCGGCAGAGATTTCGCGCCCATCCGCCGGCCCCGGCGCGGCTGGAACGCGATAAGCTCTATCTCTCGGTGAACATCCTGGACAGCGGCGACGCCCAATGGTATTGGCAGTTCTATCAGCGGCAGATCTGGGCCGATCCCGTGCGCGGATCGCTCCCCATAGGATACGGCATGAATATGACTCTGCTGGATACCCTCCCGCTTGTGGCGCAGTGGTACTACGAGAACATGACGCCGAATGACTCGTTCTTCGGCCTACTTTACATGAATGCGCCTGTCTACGCCACACGGTTCCGTAAAGAGGATCGAGAACGTATCTGGCGGGAGTATGTGACGTCAATGGACTCGTATCGGCGGCGATTGGATATGGAAGGCATCGAGATCTACAACGGTGGTACGGGCGGGCCAACGGCTTCCACTAATGTGCTCCAGCGCTTCACGCATGGAATGCGGGGGCTTCGATATATTCTGGCGGACTTGGGGCGTCATACGGATATTCATCCCGATAACGCCAACACTCTTCTGGATGACACGGTAATCTTTCATACCCTGACAAACTTTCGCGTGTGGAGCACGGGCGAAGAGGTACAACACAGAACCATGGAAAGCGAGAACGCCTGGCTGTTGGGAGAGATCACGGCAAACGCGCCTTCGACACGGCCCGGATTTATGAGCGCCATGGCAATCAGCTGGAACTATAACGCATCGTGGCTCCAGAATCTGGAGCAAAAGCTGCCGCCGAATTATCGTGTCGTGAGCCCTGGCGATATGGCGCGACTCTATCGGGAGAGCCCTGTACGCTGACTCGCTTGACGCTCTACTTTAGTGAAGTGGAAGACGAAGCTCACCGCTCCATTGGTGGGCCAGCAGAGCGATCTGAGTGCGGCCCTCAAGCTGAAGTTTTTTAAGAATGCTGCTGACGTAATTCTTGACAGTGGAATAATTCAGTTGCATCGCGTGGGCTATGTGTTTGTTCGAATGTCCTAATCCGATCATGTGGATCACCTGCCACTCCCGCGATGTCAGGCTGTCCGATCGAACCTTTTCTGCGGTCGGATTATGTTGCGTTACAGGAAAACAGGGCTCTGCCGGGAACGTGATCCCGGCGGGATCCACCCCATGTGCTCCAGCAGATGCGTTACGGATATGCACGACGATGGATAGGAAACCGCACTTCTTGTAAACGATGTCACAACGCTCGAAGCGCAGGCCTGGAAGCTGAGGGAGCGTACCACCGTGAAAGGGTGGGGCAGGGACACTGACGTCTGCCGGAGGGTGCTCCTGGCAATTTGTCATCAGGAGAACACACGTTGACGGGTTAAGGGAAGGCAGGGTCTCGAACAGCATGAGGCCAGACGTCTGCAACTCTCTGATATCGACTAAAAGAACATCCGGGCACAGCCTCTGAAGAGCCGCCAGGGAATCTGCGATCTGTTTCCAGGCTCCGACGCATTCAAATTCCTCGACCGTGTTCAGTAAGGCCACCAACCCCTCGCGCACAAGCATATCGCCCTCTACCAGGCCGATTCGAATGCGGCGCCTGGGCGAGGGAAGCAGTGCATCCCCGCTTTCCACCCCATAAAGATCCCCATAAAGATCGTTTATTCGTTGGATGCTGCTTGCTTCAAACATCGGCTTCTCCTACAGAGCAAATTAAAAATCTTTCCATATGTTCATTCTGGAATATTTGCTCGGCGGAAACATCCGCGAAACGGCGGATTTTGGCTTGGTCCGTGAATCAGGTCCATGCCCGTCTCATGTTCAATGCCGCAACCATAAACGCCGCAGAATGATGATAAGGCTTTCTCCGGTGCTGTAGTACCTTTTTCCTGGTTGACATAAATCGCGATGTGTACTATCCTGCGGAAAGCAGATTTTAAACTATTTGCTTATCTGGGAAGCAATACTATTGTATAAGGAAAAGTATACCTTGAGTTGTAGGTAAACGTAATCGGCCCGCCTCATCAAAAGCGGATAAGCGTTTTCCATGTGCTCACTATTTAATTACAGGGAGGATGCAATTGGCTTCTACCAACGATAGGCCCATCGCACTGACACTAACGCTTCTTACCCTTCTGGGTGGACTGCTGACGACCGCTCTGACCGCGGCCCACGGGGCTGGAATGGGCAAAAAGCCGTCCACCGCCGGGATCGCCGCCGGCAAGGCTGTCTTCGAACAGAACAAGTGTGCGAGCTGCCATATGATCGCCGGTAAAGGCGGTAAATCCGGTCCGGATCTGAGCGCCGAAGGAGCGAATGCCAGGCATACCTCGCAGTGGTTGGAAACCGAGATCAAGAATCCTAAGTCGCATAAAGCGGACTCGTTTATGCCGGCTTACGACGGCAAGATAAAAGGCAAGGATCTGACCAATCTTGTCGCCTATCTCGGCAGCCTAAAAAAGAAGTAGGCGTCCGCGCTATCATGCGATCACGCCTGCTCTCCGGTACACGGAGAAGCCGTGCTCCTGTCCATTGCCGAGCGTGCAGAACTGGAAAACAACGCCTTGCGAGGTTCTTGAGTGGGGTTGAATCGACCCTCTGAGCACCATCCGACAGATGTAATCCACCGGGGCTCAAATGAGTTCCCCGTATGTTGGGCCGAAAATGCACCGTTGTGCGCAGAAGGGAGAGCAATGATGAGGCGAACACGAGTTTTGCGCCTGATAATGCTGTTGTTTTGCGCGATAGCGCCCATTGCCGGGCTGCTGGCGGTCTGCCTTGTCTCTCCGGCCGCGCTGTCAAAGCCCCCGAAGCCACCTCCCTTTCCTCTGAGCCTGTTTGCCCATACGGCGGAGGAAGACTTCCTTAACGAAAGGAATTGCACGGCCTGCCATCGCGCCTCGGTAGAGACGTTTGCACGATCGCCGCATGCGGCGTTTATGAGAGACCCCCATAACCCGCTCGACAAGCAGGGATGTCAGGCATGCCATGGGCCGGGCAAGCGCCATATCGCACACCGGAAAGAGGAAGAAGGGCTCTACGCAAACGTGATGAGCTACACGCACGCGAAGCCGGAAGAGGTTGCCGCCGCCTGTCTGCGGTGTCACAGCGATACGATGACCGCTGCCCATTGGAGTCGCACCGCGCACGCGCATGCCGGAGTCAGCTGTACCTCCTGCCATCAGATCCATTGGCTGGATCGACTGGAGAAAGACCGTTCGGGCACTCCCGCCCCTCCGAGTGAAGAGCTCCAGGTCCGTACCGACGTCAACGAACTTCCGAAGTCAGATGTGTTTCCCAATGCGCCGGAACCGAAGGCTCTCCTGAAGACCAATGAGGCGACACTCTGTGGCAAGTGCCACCGACAACAGCTGGCCGAGTTCCGCCATAACTTCCACCATCCTGTGCCGGAAGGCCGGATGGTCTGCAGCGACTGCCACTCCATCCATCCGAACAAAGACGGACGTAAACAGGTGCGCACCAACAAGCAGAACTGCATTACCTGCCATGCGGACGTCGCCGGTCCTTTTGTTTATGAGCACGATCCGGTCTCGGATCTGACCGGAGACGGCTGCCTGGAGTGCCACCGTGCACACGGTTCGTCGAACGTGGCCATGCTGAACTCCGTTTCGCGGGGCCTCTGCATACGCTGCCATACAGACAAGTCCGTGAACCATCACCCGGGACGCACCTGCTGGGATTCCGGCTGTCACTCCGCAGTACATGGCTCCAATCACGATTCGTTATTCCTGGGGCGCTGAAATGACCGGAATGAGGAGACTGCAGTGCGAATCGTTCAGACAATAATTCTGCTCGTCGGGGGGGCGGGGATGTGCGCCGCGCAGCCGCCACGAAACGCCATGGCTGATCCTGTGGTGGTCGAAGCGCAAGCGCCGCCTTCGGCCCCCGGAGACGCGAAGCCGTCGCCCAAGACTCCGCCATCCGCCAAGAAGCCAGCGAAGACGAAGCCGCCTGCCACAGGCGAGGCGGCAGACAAAAGTAACGATGCGGAGGAGGCTCCGAAGCCTCCCAAATCAACGCTTCCGCCGCCGTCGACGCTATACACCGAGATGGGCTATGGTGATTGGGGGCTGGGTGGGAATGAGAGCAAGTTCCGCCAGTACGCCACGGTTCCGCATGGGTTCTTTTTGCGCGACCTGCGCTACGTTCCCATGTTCAAGACCCCATCAGAATACGCTTTTCTGAACGTCAAAGGGGTGGGCCAGGATGACTACCGCGCGGAAACGCGGCTGGCCTGGAACTATGGCGCAACCCAAGCGGCGGGGTTCGTGTCCCGTTTCAACTTCTTTGAACCACTGCCAAATCCGGTTAATCCGAATGCACGCCAGGGGGAAGGATTCAATGTCAAGCAGTCTCTTACCCGGGATTTCGCCCTGTCCTTCCGGTTTCGGGACGACTTACAACACAACAACTATGAAATTCCCTATTTCAATCTAAACCAGAGTACGCAATATTTGGACGGGGTCGCGAGCGGAAAGCTGGGGCGGGGCTTCGCCTCGCTCAATTATTCGAACCTGCATTACTCCGATCATACCGGAACCCTATTGGATTTCACGGCGCAGACGACCGGGCTAAGCTATCTCTGGAGCCCATCCGATGCCATCGATATCGAAGCGGCATACGCGCATGTCGCGATCTCACAACCGGCTTTGCAGCAAAGCCATGTGGACGTGGTGTCTTTGAATGGCGATGTCGCGCTCAGTTCCGCGACCGACCTGAACATCCGGCTCCAACAGCGCAACCTGGGCCTGCCTAACGTGCAGAATGCGTATGTTCGAGCACAGGGACTGGGAACCGCCAGCCTGTTTCACCGCTGGAAATCCTGGCGCGCGGAGGCCGGGTTCCGACTGCAGGATGATGAACGGGTCAATAGTGACCACACCTACGTGGACGTGCCAAAGTGGAGCACCGTAGAGGGGCGGTTGTCGGGCAAGCTGATTGAGGGCTGGCGCCTTACTCTGCGAGGCAACACGCAGACGCTGTTTAACCCTCCGCCGGCAGCTACCCTGGATTCCGACTCCCTGTACTGGAACAGCCGCAGCTTTTTCCAGGCCAAGCTGGAAGGCGGCCCCCCCGCCGTCAGCTACTACCTTGTCTACACGTATCAGGATAAGCGTAACAGCGCCCGTTCAACGGAAGTACAGACGAGCCAGTACACCGTTGGAAGCGTGTGGCAGATTTCGCCGGCGGTCAGTCTGTTCGGCGAGTACCATCATGAGAATTGGTCGGGCCACACGGCATTCGATAGCTTTCCCACGCTGAGTGACTTCCTTCCAGACAGCACCACCGGCATCGTGGAGCTGACGTGGAATCAGCGGCGCCTTTTTCTCTCTGCCAGCTACACGGGGTTTAGCGAAAGCAATCACAATCCTCTGCTGCTGCCGAGCGCCAACGCCGTAGGAAACTTTGTTACGCTGAGCGGCCATTACCGCTTTCCGCGCGGGTACGAACTTGGCCTCACCGTCGCTCCCTGGTACTACCACGACAGTGTGGTTGGCGCTCTGGATTATAACGCGGCCGTGGTCATGGTGACGGGCAGCGCCCGGTTCTGAGCCGTCGGGCAAATCCTATGTCCGCAATAACTCAATTCTTCGAAGACGGGACGCCGATTCACTGAGATGCCAGGCAGGAGCCGCAGCCTCGAACGGTCAGAAAGGCGGAATAAAATGAAAAGTACAAGCGGTGTGGTTCTCATCGGGGTAGGGGCCGCTCTGTTCCTCGGCCTGCTCGTATTTGTTGGATGCGGAGGGGGCGGGCCGACTTCCTCGGCGGGGACAACCACGGCCCCTTCCCAGTTTGTGAAATTGCTGCCGGTGTCGCAGCGGACCGCGATTCACGTGGGCGCGGCGAAATGTTCCAGTTGTCATGCCGCTGACTACACGTCCTGGACCCAGACAAAGCATTCCCAGGCACAGGTGGACTGCGAATCCTGCCATGGTCCTGGGAGCGTTCACGTCGCCGCACCGACCGCAGCCAACATTCTCAGCGGGACCTCCGCCGTCGATCCCATTGTCTGCGGCCAATGCCATTCGCAGGAGGCTTCCGATTTCAGCAGTTCCAAGCACGCTCAGATCGTTGCGGATCCGGTGAATACGGGCAGCAACAACTGTTTGCGCTGCCACAGCGCGGAGTTCCGCGCGGCCAATGTCGATGAACCGATCGCGGAGGGGAAAACGCCCGCCCAGACCGACGCCGCGATCGTTAAACTGACCTCGGCCCAGCTTCAGGCGTATATTCCGGCCACGCATGCGACGGCGGCCTGTGCGAACTGCCATGATCCGCATCGCAACACCGCGAACCTGACGTCCGCCAGTGAACAGTTCTACCTCCGGCGCGCAACGTCCAGCACGGATCTGTCTGCGGACCCACCAGGCGCTGGGCCCGCAACGTATACGACACTGAACCATATCTGCGGCTCCTGCCATAACAACCGCGGCGGAGATCCTTCAGATACCGCTCTAACGAAAAATACCACCCGCCCCGCAACGCACGAAGGCCCCGAGTACAACATGCTCCTGGGTGAAGGAGGCTCGGAAGACGCGGCCGGCCCGCCGAGGCGGACTAGCTCGCACTCTCAGACGCCAGACCAGTGCGCTCAATGCCATATGCCCAATTCGCGCCACACCTTTACGGTCAGCCTGGACACAAGCTGTGCGCCGTGCCATACTCCTGCAGACGCGGCATCCAGGGAAACGACCGTACAATCGGCTACACAGAACAGTCTGGTCGCATTAAGAACCCGGATGGCGAACTGGGCGCAGACGACGTTTGGCGATCCTGCGGTATGGGACTATACGTCCAACATTCCGACCACCTCGAAAACCCCGAATCAATCGCTGATACCGATCGAGGTGAAGCGAGCGCGTCACAACTACTACTTCATCCTGCTGGATCGAAGCCTGGGCGTTCACAATGCCTTTTATACCAACTACCTGCTGGACTATGCCAACACCGGACTGGATAAGCTCGGCATTTCTCGCTCCGCGCCGAACGCTTTCTTCAGTCGGCAGTCGGCCATTTCGATCCTGAATCAGGACATTTACAAGATCCGGACGGCGAACTCGGGAGGCGCAACGTTCTGATCTTGTGATAAGAAATACGTAATCGGCGCTTTTAGACTCCTTCGCAATCCCTGGCGAAGGAGTCTTTTTTCAGTCACAATCCGCCATTTCGCGGATGTTTGTTCCCTCTCGTCTCCCTTATAATGGGATCAACTCAAATTCAAGGAGACAAACATGAAACCGGGAAGAATAGCGGAAACGCTGGCGCTGATGATGGTTGCAACGACGATGGGCATGACTGGCCCGGTGCGCGCCGATGAAACCGCGCCGCCAAAGGCCGCCGCCCCACTGGGCGCATTCTGGGCGCTGCCCAAAGAAGACGGTAAACTGACACTGGTTCTGGCCGGACAGGCGGAGCCGGTCACTGTTGCTGTAAGCAACACAACTATACTCTCTGGTACCTGCCTCGACTGCAATCTGCCGTTGGAGTTCAAGCCGGGCGAGTCCGCAAAGAAATGCAACGTCTGCGGGTGCGCCGTAAGCAACGCGTCCTGCATCGTCGGCAAGCCGATGAAGGACGGCACCTGGCAGGCCATGATCAAAGGGTTGCCGCACGGCGTGGCGCTGCGGCCGACGTACAATATGCCTGACAAACCCGAGTCGGGCTTGAAGCGTCTGGCGGTGGATCTCCGCTCGGTGTTGCTTCCCGTCACCGGGCTGGAAACCCAGACACCAGCCCAACTTCTGTTGCTCGTAAAGCCGCTGGGCGGCAGCCAGGCCGAAATGATCGACGGCGGCAAACGGCTATCGATTCATCTGAAATCGGACTGGACCTTTGCTCGAGAAGCTAAGCTCGAGAAAGCATTGACAACGATGAACGCGAAATTGGTTGTGGCCGAAGATGCGAAGCCGGCGCAGTAGAATCGTGCCATGCCGGGCCGTACTCATGAGGATAACCCGATCATGGCCTTGGGACAGCAACACCGGTTTACTCCTCATTCGCAGTCAGCCGCGCGAACGATCCCGGCGGTGACGGAGATGTCACCGTCGGTGGCGCAATGGTTGCTCGGGCGGGCGCGCATTGTCATCGGACTGGCATTGGCTCTCGCACCCGCCGCCGGATTAGCCTTTCTATCCTCTGCGGAAGGTGGAGAAGACCCTCGAAGCGCGTACGCGCTGGCGACGCCCAACAACGTGATTACCCGGTTGCAGAGCCGAATAGACACCGGACAGACTGCTCTCGCGTACGACAGCAAGCGCGGCTATCTGCCCGCAGTGCTCAAGGCATTGCACATCCCGGTCTCCTCGCAGATGTTGGTCTTCTCAAAGACCAGCGTTCAGAAGGAATTGATCTCGCCCCATACGCCTCGGGCGCTCTACTTCGATGCGAACGCCTACATCGGATATCTGCCCAATGCCAGGTCGCTGGAAGTCGCGGTCCTTGATCCGCGGTTGGGGCCGGTCTACTACGTCCTGCTCCAGAAGCCGCAAGAAAGACCCCTGTTCTTTCGAACGGTCGAGGCGTGCCTGGAGTGCCATGCCACCAGGATATCTCATTATATTCCCGAACACCTGATGCGTTCGGTCTTCGCGAACACGGAAGGAGAACTCGTTCCAAACGCGAAAAGCTTTGTGACTACGGATGCGAGTCCGATGGTGGAACGCTGGGGCGGCTGGTACGTAACAGGCAGGCGTGGTTCCCAGCGGCACATGGGAAACTCCTTCATCGAAAAGCCAGGCGACACGGTTACAAAGAACCCGGAGCAGGGAGCAACTGTCACCGACCTGCACCGGCTGGTCGATACCTCACCCTATCTGACTCCGCATAGCGACATCGTCGCGCTGATGGTATTGGGGCATCAGACCCATCTGCAGAACCTGATTACACAGGCGTTCTACCAGACGAAAGCAGCCCTTGAGCAAGAGAAGGCGTCGCATTACGTTCATGACACGCCGCACCGTATCAAAGAGGCCTGCGAGCCGCTGATCCGGGCCATGCTCTTTCAGAATGAGACGCCTCTCAAGTCACCGATTTTCGGCGCTTCCGGCTTTGCCGAACAGTTCTCCGCCCATGGTCCGCACGATCGAAAGAACCGGTCGCTCTGGCAACTCGACCTGAAGCGCAGGCTGTTTCATTATCCTTGCAGTTACACTATTTATTCGGAAGCCTTCGATGCTCTGCCCGACCCCGCGAAAGATTACCTGTATCGCCGGCTCTGGGAGGTCCTCAGTGGCCGGGATCGAGGCAAAGAATTTGCGCATCTGTCCGCATCCGACCGCAGGGCGATATGGGAGATCCTGCTGGAAACGAAGCCGGCCTTTGCGGCATGGGCGGCGAGGCGCTGATGTCGGCGACGCATTTGTCTCCCAGGGTTGTCATCGATCCTCGATAGAGACGCCGTCAGCACTATTTGTGGTGCTACATGCGTGATGCGCGTCACATTTCCTGTGAAAGATTGACGAAAACGTTTGCAGGCAGGCATAAATAGACAAAAAAGAACCTGTGTCATTCCCGGAGGGGATCGACACAGGCTCCATCTGATTCCGATGGACTTCTAATGAAAAGGAGGACATGCGCTAATGGTAATACGGGACGCCATGCCGGAATGTTCCGTCAGTTCTCCGGCAGCGTCCTAAGGGTTGTCTCTGGATAGATATGCGGGTATGCCCGGGGTTTAACTATGGTCCAATTTGTGGTAGAAGTAATACGAATAGGGGATTGGAACCACGACCGCGAGGATAAACATCGCCATAATCAACTCGCGTGGAGCGTTCAGAAAGAGAGCGATGGCTCCCGCAATTCCCACGAATACGAATAGGCGGCCCGCAAGGCGATGCGTCGCGATCCAGACGGTTTCATTTGCCATCGTCCAGGGCGTGCGAATTCCCATCCACATATTCCGGCGCGTCCTTCCCAGCACATTGCCCATGGGGACGAAGAAGAGCAGGATCCCCGCGAAGAGCGCACGCGATACGTCCCGATCCGGATGCAGCGCTGCCTGCAGGATAATGACTTGCAGAAAGCTCATCAACGCGGTGCAGACGATCATCAGATAATTGAATGTGGCATGGAAGGATTCCACGCGAAATCCTCGGGGTGACGCAGCCGGGAGCGCAATGAGGAAGGCCACGAGGAGCCCGCACACTCCGGGCATCAAAAATGCCGCCCAGCGTTTGTCGCCCCAGCCGTCGATCTGGCCACGCAGGTTCCAATGAATGGGTATCTGGTCCGGCAGCCAGGAGTAGAGGGCCAATGTGTAGGCCAGGGTAGCGGCCAACAACCCCAGTCCAATCCATACCGCAGTGCTCGTTTTCATACGTTATTCATTATTCCCTTCCGCTTTCAGAAGATCGAGGATGACCGTGACCATTTCCTGGAAGACCGTCGTATTCAGTGAGTAGTAGATCTGTTGTCCGTCACGGCGGGCCACAACAAGATCGGCCTGCTTCAGCACATTAAAGTGATGCGACATCGAGGGCGCCGATATCTGGAACCGCTCGGAAAGCTGTCCTGCGGTCATTTCACCGCCATTGAGCAGCCGTAAGATGCTGCGTCGGGTCGGGTCCGCAAGGGCTTTGAATACTCCGTCCATGGTTGACGTATGCCTTTTTTAGATAATTAGTCAAGTGTCTAATTATACGGTGCGATAGACGAAATGTCAAGGGGCGAACAATGCCCCTTTTCGGAGCGCGGAATCCGATTCGCCGTCTTGACTTCAGTGTTTTTCTATGCTATACTGGCTGTGCTTACTCGGTGGAAGAGCGATTTCCACCGAGTATAACTTTGTCTGAGGTCTTGCCTCTCTGGAGGACGGACAATGGCCGGACAGAGTCGCGTGGGGGGATACCCGAGTGGCCAAAGGGGACTGACTGTAAATCAGTTGCGGAATGCTTCAGAGGTTCGAATCCTCTTCTCCCCACCATATACAAACAGGGTCCGGCGCATGGGCTCGATAACAGGCAGGAGCGCTGCTCCGCTTGCTTTTTCGCCCTCTCGTCGATTTCTGTTCGACCCCGCCCACATAGCTCAGCGGCAGAGCACTTCTTTGGTAAAGAAGAGGTCCTGGGTCCGATTCCCAGTGTGGGCTGGACGTGTCTCAAAACTCGCCTTCGTTGCGCCTTCGCGGGCGCACGGACTGCATCAGGCAGGGAGGCTGCTCCGTCGACATCGCATCGCCGCGGAGTGAAACGTATTCCAAAGGATTACCAACGATGGGAAAAGTGAAGTTTGAGCGCAATAAGCCGCATGTGAACATCGGAACGATCGGCCATGTCGACCACGGCAAGACCAGTCTCACCGCCGCCATCACCCGCATGCTCAGCACCTACAACGGAAGCAAGGCCATGAGCTACGATGAGATCGACAGCTCACCCGAAGAGCGAGA
>JBBRKX010000027.1:0-13751 GCA_038231675.1 Chthonomonadales bacterium
CGATCCCGGATACCAGCAGAGTGGCAAGAACGACGGGGATCAGAGCGAGAAAGATATTCCACAGGATCCAGAGCGCAGATTGCATCTATCTATCTTTCCTTCTATCTTTCTTTCCTTCTATCTTTCCTTGTCGCTCGGCAGAGGCGCTGGATTCCGCTTGAGCCAGGATGCACCGTGTTTAAGCGGGTGGTTGCGGTCGCATCAGATTGTATCCGAAACGCGTCAGCACCATCCCACAAAAGACGTACAGGAGCGCTTTCGCTGGATCTTGTAGGTATCCGAAGATGCCGCCCAACAGCCAGAGGAGACCGAGGGAAAAGACAAAGCCCCCCCAGATTTTTCGAGACATCCGCATTGCATTGCCTCCTGCTCCGCCGCCAGTTTGAAGCACCCGGGGCGGAAAACGTGTCGCTCGATGAGACAACAAACCATGTGCGCGGCGCCGCCTTTCCTCTGAGTACGAGCGGCAAAGCCGTTCGAGTTTACTGCCCCAATATCCTGCAGGCAGGCCATGAAAAATAAATTTAAAAATTTTGAAATAACCGGGAACTTTTATGGCTGAACTTGCGTCTATAGTACTGTAGGCAGGTTGTAAGTACGAGATATGGTGCCTATACCTCGGATAACTGCATAGAGTTCCCCGGCAAAGACCTTGATCGTCAATGCTGGAAGGCCACGGCGTCTTTGTTTGTGATGACTCTTTCTCTCGATTATTCTGCATGGTCGGTCGTACCGCCCGGAAATCGTTTGTGAAGACTTGATGTCACTTTCAAAGGCGTTTTTGTATTTTTGGCCCGCACTATAATTTTATACAGTTCGTGAGTTGGATGCGGCAGAGGTTGTCGCTTCCGAGCAGGCCCTGATCGTCTGCGGTTTTTGGCCCCTTCGCTTTTCGCGGATGGCCTATCACCGAGCAACACATCAGACTTGTGAAGGAGAAATCGACCATGTATCCAATGACACAGACCGGCGCAACCCTTTCCGTTTCCAATAGCAATATCAGCTTCGGCCACATGAGCGAAGTCATGCTCCTCGAGCGCTGCAAGTCCGGGGACACGGCTGCGTGGGATATGCTGATTCGCCGGTACGAAAAGTCGGTCTACAAGTTCGCTTACTCCCTGTGCCGAAACCATGAAGAAGCGGGCGACATCGCCGGACAGGTTTTTCTGCGCCTTTACCAGAACCTGCATACCTTCCGCAACGAAGCCAGCTTTACGTCCTGGTTGTTTCGCATCGTGCGCAACACCTATCTCGATCTCTGTGTCCGACCGGCGCATCGCAGCCATCTGAGCCTCGACGCCAGCCCATCCAACGACAACGAACCCTCTGCGGGACGGGACATCATGGATCCCACGCCTTCGCCGGAAACGCTCTGCATGGAGCACGAGACGGCGCAGATGCTGGCCACCGCGATCACCCATCTTCCCGCCTATCAGCGACAGGTCCTGCGGATGTATCACTCGGAAGGCAAGTCCTACGAGGAGATCGCGGAATCCACTGGCCTATCGATCGGAACCGTCAAGTCCCGCCTGAACCGTGCGCGCAACATGCTCCGCGAGCGACTTGCGCCCTTTCAGGAATCCCTGACCGCAGCCTGACGCAAACGAGACTTTTCTGAATCGATGAACAAGGGCGGAAGCTGCATTGCTTCCGCCCTTGTTCTGCTTTGGTCATACTGCACTTACTTTGCGCGGGGATGGGCTTTCATGTACACGTCCTTGAGGCGATCGGTGGTAGCCTGTGTATAAACTTCCGTGGTGGTGATTTTAGAATGTCCGAGAAGTTCCTGGATCGTACGTAGATCCGCGCCATGGGCCAGCATGTGGGTCGCATACGAGTGCCGCAGCATATGGGGCGTCACGCGCTCCTCCATCTGCGCCGCTTCCGCAGTGTCCACGACGAGTTTTAGGATCTCCTGGCGGGTCATGCGGCCTCCGTTCCAGTTTGGAAAGAGGACGGGACTGCGCGCTTCTTCGAGCGTTGGGGGATCGGTATGTCCGGGTTTTTGCTTCACCCGGCTCTTTGTTTCGTATCGCTCCGCCGGGGGATCCGCTTCGCCCCTGTTCACAATCCTCTTGCGCTGCTCGAGATAGAGCCGCACGTAATCGCAAGCCACTTTGCCGACCGGGACCACCCGTTTCTTACGTCCTTTGCCATAACACGTCAGCGTGCCGTTTTCGAGGTCGAGGTCGTCGATGGATAGAGCGGCTAGCTCTGAAACGCGCAGGCCGGTGGCGTAGAGCATCTCGCACAGACTCTTGTCCCGAAGCGAGCGCGGATCTCCAGGATCGGTCTGGTTTAGAAACTGTTTGACTTTGATCACCGAAAGCGTGCGCGGCAGCCGCCTGGGACGCTTGCGCCCTTCGATGCCCACCATAAAATCATCTTTACGCACCTCTTCGATCACCAGATACTTCGCGAAGGAGTGCAGTGCGCCTAATTTTCGCGCGATGCTGTTTTCCGCCGCGCCTTTTTCCATGAGCTGTGCAATCCAGTCGAAGACATGAGATTGAATGATGTCTTCCACCCGACGCACGCCGTGCTGGAGCGCGATCAGCATAAACTGGTCGAGATCGATACGGTAAGCCGTGGCGGTATTGGGGGACAGGCCGCGTTCGGTGACCAGATAGCCGAGGAATCGTTCGACGTGGGTTTGAATCTCTTCCATGGAGGCTCATTCCGCACGGACCCCGGTTTTCCCTTTCGATTGACAGCGGCGTGTGACGCGGGTAGACTTCGCGCAGGCAAACGAATATTCAGCAGAATAATGTCGCGGAATGCAAGGGAGGGTCGAATTGCGATTCAATGGGGTAATGGCGATGGTGATGGTTCAGGACATCGAACGCGCAACGCGGTTTTATTGCGGTCTACTTGGATTTACCATCCAGGAAGAGCAGGAGGAGTGGGTGATATTTCAGGAAGGGGTCGGCCTCTCTCTTTCGCCCGACCCCGTTCCGGACGTCAATCTCGCGATCAATGCGGTGCTGGTGACGCTGGTAGTGGACGATGTGCGCGCCGCCTACCAGGAACTTACTCAAAAAGGGGTCGCATTTATGCTCCCGCCTACCGAGGATGGCACCGCAGTGTTCGCCGCATTTCGAGACACGGAAAACAACCTGCTTCAGTTGATGCAGACATCCTGAGCCAATGCTTCCCTCACACTTCCGTGACCGAAGCGTCGCCCTCGCTTTTCCTGGACCGTGACACAAGAAACAGCACCAGGAGAATCAATGCGATCAAAACGGCGAACATCACTCTTGGCCCTGCGGTCGGCCCACCTAGCTCAGGGCCGAAGTCGTTCAAAAGGTAGTCCACGCGATCGATCAAGAGCGCCAGACGCGCCATGATCGTCGAGCCGAAGATGGCGCCGAAAGAGAACATCAGCATCCAGCGCCCGAGTTTCGCCGTCCCTTTTAGCACAGGACTCTTCAGATCGAATGAGAAGAAGAAGTAGCTCATAACGCAAAGCAGGATCAACATAAAGATAATATTGTTGATTGCGTCGGGAAGGGTAAGCGCTTTGATCGCCGGGCTTCCGGCGGCTGCCGCAACCGCGCCGTGCGGAATGACCGGCTTGAACGACGCCGGAATCTGGGGCCAGGTATCGTTGACGAAGGCCTGAAAATAGCGGCCGGACGCAACCCCAAGGAAAAAGCCGATCATAAGCCGCGCGATCCAGTTGTATCGCCGGGAGTAGATGAAATAGTAGGTAAGGCCCACGATCATCGCAAATATCAGCCACCACTGCCCTTTATCGGCGAGGGGCGTCCACCATTTGGGCAACAGCACGTCCGTCCAGGTAATCGCGATCATATAGCCCGTGGCGAGCCCAAGGAAGATATGCTCGAATAGCCGGTAGAGCTTATTTTCCTTGTAAAGCACCGAATAAAGCCCGAGAGTGCAAATGGCGCCTATCCAGAGCATTAGCGAAGGAGTATGTTGCGTCAGCCAGACGGAAAAGGCTCCCGGCTCGTTCATTGCGCGTCTCCCTCATGCAGACGTGATTTTTGCCGCCGTTCCAGCAGCATGGCGAGGTTGCCAAGAACAATAAAACCGATGATCAAAAGGTGCGCAAAGGAGAGGGAAACGCTGGCCCGCGTGGCTTTACCGACTACTCCCAGCTTTTGTTCGTACTCGATGGCGCCCTGCAGCCCCGCCAGCATGCCCACGATCTGCCCGCTGTCCAGATAAGTGAACGCTTCCGGCGCCATGACCGCCGTGGGAGCGATGCCCATCGGAATCTTATAGGGCTGAGCTACGAACTGGATATAGGCCTGGAAAGTGGATGAGGGCGTGACATCCAGGATCAGGGCAATATCTTTCGCCGATTGGATGCCCGCCATCACCGGCAGAGTACGCACCGGAACCTCATGAATATCCGTTCCTACCGCAGTGGGAATATCCTGGGCGAGCGCCTTGAGGTACATCTCCAGGTTAGAGCTAACGCGATAGCCCCAGTTCACCCAGTTGACGCCCTCTTTATAACCATACTCTGTTTGAAGACGCTGCGCGATACGCTGGCAGAGCTCCTTGGATTGAGGGTCGAAGGCGAGCAGCGCAAAGCGGACCTTATGGCGCATCAGATGGCGCATCAGGACTTCGGTCTGCGCTCCGTTTTCTCCCCGCGTCCCCGCGCTCCAATCCACGCCGAACAGGACGAAGCTGTTCGGTGGCAACTCTTCGATCGCCGTATACATCTTGTTTGTCTGCGCCGAAATCGGCACGGGGATTTTAACATCCATGAGAAACGGCAGCATGACGGCGAGCAGCAACGCCGCATACAGATAACGCCGATCGACCTCTTGTAGCACGCGAAGAATTTTCACGACAAAGTCCTCTGCGCAAACGGATTCGAACTTCTAGCCCTGCGATTCGAAATAACTGCCGCGTTCCAGCCCCAGCCAGATCCGGAGGGCGACGGCCAGACCGCCGATACCGAGGCCGAATGCCACCGCACGCGTCGCGGGCGCATTGGCCTTGGTCATGATCCAGTCCCGAATGATCTCGATCCGAAAGTTATGAACGAAGTTGTGCGGGTCAGCCGGGATACGCTGCGTCAGCATTTGACCTATCGCGATCTGCCCGAGCATCACGATCACTGCGGTGCAGAGCAGAAGGGTCGCTTCGACGGAGCGTACCCGGAAAGCGCGGTAAGCCGCCGAAACAATGTAAAAGGCGATGATGGAAAACATGGTTGCGTCGAGTGACTGCAATCCTCCATCGAACAGGAGCACCTTCATATTCTTGTTGATTGCGTTTGGATGAGCCTGCTGGAGAATATAGACAACGAGCATTACGATCATCGACAGGAAGAACGCCATGCTGTTGAATGCGCCGGACGCCCCTTTGATCACACGTTTCCCATGCACCTGACAGAGGTTGATCACGCCAAGCCCGACGGTCCATGCGAAAATCACGGTGGTGATATCACCGAACGGCACAACATAGGGCGACAGGAAATTGCCCACCCTGGTGGGATCCTCGGGGGTAGGCATTGCATGTACGGGCCAGAAGAATTCCAGCGCATAAAACAGGCCGCCCACAAAAGTGGCCATGAGGATGATATTGCGCCGGAATCTTGGGGGCACGGCCATGAGCGCCGCGAAAACGATCAAGCTGAAAACGATGGCTCCGAGGATATAGCCCGCAAGAGCGGTTCCATGCGCCGGCTGGAAAAGTTGGTTCAACACGCGGTTCCCCTCGCCTCTATTTGAAGAGTGTAAAGAAGCTCTGTCCCATAGGTGACCCCACTGCCGCGGCGATGGAGACAATGGCCGATCCAAGCACGACGATGCCGATCAAGATCCCTTTCGCGATATCCTGCCCGACGATACTGCCGAGCAGCGTCGGTTCGCGGGAGAGATAGGCGCTGGCGGCATAGAACTCGTCGCCGATGATCACATAGTCGCAGGCGGCGATAAAAAACGGAATTTGCGTCGTGCTGGGGGTTCCCGCCACCTGGATGGCGCCGGTCTGTCTGCCCATCTCCGCAAAGATCAGCGATTCGGCGTAAAACGATCCGAAATAAAAGCAGGCCGCCGCCTTTTCCCGGGCGATAAGCCCGGCAACCGATGCGGCAAAAGCAAACTGACGGTCCGATAGAAAGCGCACATCGTCGGCGTTGAACTGTTCGCTCCGCCCTTCGGCGACATACGCTTCCCGAACGGCTACCTCCGCTATCGGGTAAATGGTCGCATCGGCGATGGGAACGATCACGCGATTGCTGAACCGCGCCGAGGCCCGAATAATATATGTCGTGATGGCAAGCGCCTGCAGGGTGGGAACGTCCAGAGAGCCCAGTCCAATGCTGCACACCATGGGCCGCCCCATTTCGGTGGTGCGTCCGATCGCTTCATCGATCGCGGTCAGACCTTCGATCCGCCGGATAAATAGGTTACGCCGCCGCGCGATCAGAATCGTCAAGACGATTACGATGCTGAGTAGAGGAACCAGGATTTGCACGGTCGTGCTGGCATGTTCCATTCGAACCACCTCTCAAGGATGACACCGGGATCGCCGGAATCGGGCAACCCATCGCCCGCGCGTTTATCGAACCTCTTCCACGGGATTACCAGGAATGGCGCTCTGGGTCGCTTCAATGCGCTGGATCAGCAGCTCGATGTTTTCCCTTGACTCCAGCAGTCGCACGTATTTGCGGACATTTTGCGGGCCGAACAAAGGCGCAAGGAAGCCCGAGCCTATCAGCAGGGATTGCCCTGCCAGGAACGCCAGAGGCTTGTGCATTTCCAGCATCAGGATGGCGGGCGTCGCCATACCATGCCGGGCCACACGTTCCGCGAGTTGCGCGATCAGGGTGTCCCGTTCTTCATCCGTCAGTTCCGCATCCCAATCGAAGCCGTTCATAATCCTGCATTCTCTTGCCGGGACGGTGCGGCGGAGTGCAATGCGCCACGTTCCGTTCTGTTCGATACGACAGCCTGGGGAGCACGGAGCGCAATCTCCTCCATCACGGAGGCCTGATCGCCGGCCATGCCATCCGTCGCGAAGCGAAGGAACACGCCACGGAAAGCGTCCAGACGTGAAGGCGCCGGCAGCGACGTCAACAGCACGCCGTCGCGATGGAGAACGCATCTACGGACTGCGGACCAGGGCAGGCTCGCCTTGTTGGTGGGGGTATCGGCTTCGATGCCCTCGATTGTGGTGCGATAGGAAAGCGGGAAAAGGTAGTCGCTGGAAGCGCTCAGGAGCAGCAATACTGCTGCGATGGTCGGCGGGATGCTTCTAAACATCGACCAGACACAGATTCCCGCGATGAATAGGACCAGCAGCAACCCGGGCAATTGGGAAGGCCGATGCCGCAAAAGATGGACGCGCCAACTCAGGATCGACGCAGGTATTGGCGTTGGTGAAGCGGGCGTCGCAGATGAGGTGCTGCGCGGCATAGTCGGATTTACATCCTTTCCCTTGTGGCGATGGTCTCTCGCGAAACGCTCTGGCTCTTTTGCAGGTACGCCGGGGATGAACTCGCATTATAGACGTTTCACGTCAGGCTGTCAAGGTCACGCCTAACTCCAATTCAGAGACCCTCACCCCAACTCAGGAAAAGCCCCTCACACCCTGAGTCCCCTCTGCCCGCGACGGGTGAGGTGGGAATAGGCGGAGCCGCAGGGGGGAGGGGCTACGGGGGAGAGACCGAAAATACGGGTGAAATCTTCCGGAATATAGCGGTTCGCAATTGACAGGGACGCGCAATTCGGGTATACTACATGCCGTCTGACGACACCGGCTCCTGTACCGAGCCCGGACGCGAACTGGTCGCATTCCGTCGAGAGTCGTTGGAGGAGTGATCTATCAACAAGGATTTTCGTATCAATGAGCAGCTCCTGCGGGGGCCGCGTGATCAGCGTATTCGCGATGTACGCGTAATCGATGAAGAGGGCCAGGCGGTCGGGATTCTGAGCGTTCGCGATGCACTCGCGTTGGCTCAGGAAAAGGGCCTGGACCTGATTGAAGTGGCTGCGACCGCGCAGCCTCCTGTCTGCAGGATAGGCGATTACGGCAAGATCAAATACGAGCAGGGCAAACGCGACCGCGAACAGCACAAGAAGCAGAAGCAGCAGGAACTCAAGGGCATCAAGATGCGGCCCGTTACTGCTGAACATGACTTTCAAGTGCGCCTCAGGGCAACCCAAAAGTTCCTTGAGGATGGCGATAAGGTCAAAGTCACCATCCAGTTCAAGGCGAGAGAAATCACGCACCCTGAGATTGGCCGGCGCTTGATGGAAAAGATGATCGAGGCGGTTTCGGAGCATGCCGTTATCGAGAAGCCACCTTCACTCGAAGGTAAAATGCTGACCATGATCCTCAGTCCAAAATCCTGAGCAAGGGCACTGTGCAATCTTATGAAGACTAAGACATATAAACTTAAGACCCGCAAAACAGTTGCCAAACGGTTCACCGTAACCGGGACCGGCAAACTGATGCGGGGCAAATGCGGGCTCAACCATTTGATGCGGAAGAAAGATCCCAACCGCAAGCGCAACCTGCTGAACGACGGCGAACTGTACAAGGGCGACCTCAAACGCATCAGCCGCATGTTGGGCGAAGGTATCTAAGGCTCCTTTGATCAGGATGAGCCATTCAGGAAGGAGCGTTCCGTATGCCGCGCGTTAAACGTGGAACGATGACCCATAAGCGCCATAAGAAGGTGCTCGAAACCGCCAAAGGCAACTTCGGCGGGAAGCGCAGTCTATTTAAGACCGCGAACGAACAGAGGATGAAGTCGGGCAACTATGCCTACCGTGATCGACGCAACAAAAAGCGGGAGTTCCGGGCACTGTGGATAATCAGAATCAGCGCCGCAAGTCCCGCGCAGGGCTTCCAGAATTGCCCCTTCATCGAGGGCCTGACCAAATCGGGCATCACCCTCGACCGCAAAGTCATGGCGGAGATGGCGGTAAGTGACCCGCAATCGTTTACACAGCTCATTGCGAAAGCGATGAGCGTGCTGAACCTTACGGGAGCCCCTGCGGTCGCATAATCGGAACCCATCCGATTCGATCGCATCGCGTTTGCAGCGTCCAGCGTTTTGATTTCAAACGCCCACCCCTCAAACTCTCCCGTGCAAACCGAGGAGAGACCGAGAGGGTGGGCGTTTTCGCGTGTTTGGGAGACGATGATCGTGACAGACTCGGAAGACTCGATCCAACAACTTGTTCTGGAAGCGCGGGAGGCCGTTCAGATTGCGCCAAGCACGACGGACCTGACCGCGATCGAGACGCGCTATCTGGGTAAGAAGGGCAGCATCAACGAACTGCGCCGCGCCATCGGCTCGCTTCCCACCGAGGATCGTAAGACCTTTGGAGCCCGCATCAATGAAGTCGCCGATACACTGGCGGGCCTTATCGACGACCGGCGCAACGCACTGCAACAGGAAGAGCTGCACACTCGCCTCGCTTCCGAGACGATCGACGTTACCCTGCCAGGCCGCCCGCTGCCCACCGCACGCCTGCATCCTCTGACCCAGACGAGCGACCGGATCAAAGAGGTCCTCACCGGCATGGGGTTCGAATTTGTCGACGGTCCGGAACTGGAAGAGTATCGCTATAATTTCGCGGCGCTGAACTATCCCGAAGACCATCCGGCGATGGACGAGCAGAATTCGTTCTTTGTGACGGACGAGAAACTGCTGCGCACCCAGACCACCGCGCTTCAGGGCAGAATCATGTCCGAGCGCCGGCCGCCGTTTCGTATCGCGACGATCGGGCGCTGTTTCCGCTACGAAGCGGTGGACGCCACCCATCATCACACCTTTCATCAGGTGGATGTGTTTATGGTGGACGAAAAGATCTCCATGTCGGATCTGAAAGGCACGCTGGGCACGTTCGCCCGTGCGATGTTCGGGCCCGAGACGCTCGTCCGATTCCGTCCGGATTTTTTCCCGTTCGTCGAGCCGGGAGTGGACTATGCGATCCACTGGAAAAACCGCTGGCTGGAGCTTGGCGGCGCGGGGCTTATCCATCCGAACATCCTTCAGGCGTACGGGATCAACACCCAGAAGTACAGCGGATTCGCGTTTGGGCTTGGCGTGGAGCGCACCCATATGATCCAGACCGGAGTCAACGATCTGCGCCTCTACCTGGAAAACGACCTGCGCTTCCTGAAACAGTTTTGATATTCGGCGGCTCTGATGGTGACGGTGCGGACCCTATGAGAGATGCGAGGAGTTGACGATGCGTGTACCCCTGGAATGGCTCAAGGAGTATGTGAAGATAGAGGCGACGCCGGAAGAGATCGCCACCAAACTTACCATGGGCGGCCTCGAAGTGGAGGGGATTGAAGAGTCGGACCTGGGGCCGGTGATCGACGTCTACATTACCCCGAACCGGGGTGACTGCCTTTCCATGGTGGGCGTCGCCCGCGAGGTCGCGGCCCTCTATGGCGTGCCCTTGCATGCGCCCGCTCCGCCCCCTTCTTCGACGGAGGGACCTGTATCGGAACAAACTTCCGTTACCCTGGACGCGCCCGATCTATGCCCACGCTATGCCGCGCGTCTGGTGCGCGGCGTGAAGATAGGGCCTTCGCCCGCCTGGATGCAGGCGCGTCTCGAAGCCGCCGGGCAGCGGGCCATCAACAATGTGGTGGACGTAACGAATTATGTGATGCTGGAAATGGGGCAGCCGCTGCATGCCTTCGATCTGGATCTGCTCCATGAAGGCCGGATCGTCGTGCGTCGTGCGCTGGACGGCGAGACCATCCTCACCCTGGATGGAGAGCAGCGCGTGCTGGGTCCGAATATGCTGGTGATCGCGGATGGGCGGCGTCCGGTCGCGATTGCCGGCATCATGGGCGGCGGGGATTCCGAAGTAAGCGACGCGACGACGAATCTATTATTTGAATCGGCCCACTTCAATGCGCTTTCCATTCGCCGCACCGCGCGAGCGCTCAATCTGCGCACCGAGGCGTCCTACCGGTTCGAACGTGTGGTCGATCCCGAAGGCGTCCGCCGCGCCGTGGACCGCGCCTGTGAACTTCTTGCCGCGATGGGGCAGCCTCAGGCGGTCGAAGGCGCGGTCGATGTCTATCCCGAGCCGCAATCGCCGCGTGCATTGACACTGCGCATTCGCAGGGCGGCCGAACTGC
This sequence comes from Chthonomonadales bacterium, assembly GCA_038231675.1. GTDB lineage: Bacteria > Armatimonadota > Chthonomonadetes > Chthonomonadales > Chthonomonadaceae > JBBRKX01. The sequence goes on from JBBRKX010000027.1 coordinate 11,104, forward strand.
TTGGCATGGAGATCCCGTCGCACATGGCAGCGGACAGTCTCCGCGCCCTGGGCTTCGAGGTCGGGACTCAATCCCACGGGATCGAAGACGCGTTGCGCGTCCACGTTCCCTCCTACCGCTTCGACATCAACATCGAAGAGGATCTTATCGAAGAGGTTGGCCGCATTCATGGCTACGAGAATATTCCGGAGACCCTTCCCTTCGGCAGCACGACGCAGGGCGGCGATAGTGTCCAGGGGCGACTGATCACGCGCATGAAGAGGCTCCTGGTGGAGTGCGGCCTTCAGGAAGTCATCACGCATAGTCTGACGGCTGCGCCCACGTTCGACATCGGGGAGGAGGAGCGGTATCGCGTTCCTGTTCGGAACGTTCTCTCCACCGAGGTGAGCGGGCTGCGCTCCTCGCTTGTGCCCACCCTCCTGGATGTCGCGCAAAACAACGTGCGTCGTGGTCAGCATGGGCTCGCCCTGTTCGAGATAGGGCGAGTCTGGCGCAATGCCGGCGTGGAAGATGGAAAGCTTAATCCGGTGGAGTTCGTTTCTGTTGCGGGCCTGGTTGCCGGACCGCTAGTGGAGGGCGGCTGGCAGCAAGGCGGGAAAGCGCCTGTCGCCGATTACTATCTTTTGCGAGGGGTGCTGGAAAAGCTGTTCGTGGGGCTGGAAATCGATAATGTCGCATTCCAGCGTCCTGAGAACATGAGCGACCAATTGCAACGGTTCCATCCCGGGCGCACTTCCGAGATCCTGCTCGCGGGGCATCCGACGGATGGCGTGCTCGGTGAGATCCATCCGCGCGTGGCCACGAAACTGGGGCTGAAGGAACGGGCGTACATGTTCGAGATCAGCCTGGCGCAGGTGCGCCGCGCGCTGCCTGCCGAGGGGCCGGGCTATCACGTGCTCTCTCCGTTTCCAGGCGTATCGCGCGACATTGCACCGCGTGTGCTGGAAAGCGTTGAGTTCGGCATGATTGCGGAGGCGATCCGTGGCGCAAACGTGGATATTCTGGAGGAATTCCGTATAACGGATCTGTTTCGGGGCGCTCCTATTCCGGAAGGGACCAAGAGCATCACCGTTGCGTTTACGTTCCGTGCTTCAGACCATACCCTGGCGGAGGGGGAAGTGACCGTGGCTCTGGCGAATATTCGAAGTGCATTGGAAGCGCGCTGCGGCGCGACGTTCGCGGCTTAAGAGAGAAAAGGAACACATGAAAGTTGGCATTATCGGTCTCCCGCAGTCGGGCAAGACCAGTCTTTATAACGCCCTGACGCGCGGGACCGTCGATCTGAACCGGTTCGGCGGCAGCGAAATCAACGTCGGCGTGATTCCGGTGCCGGATGCGCGGTTCGAGCATGCGGTCAAGACCTGCGAGCCCAAGAAGATTACCCCCGCCACCATCGAAGTGACCGAAGGGGGCGCTCGAATCGAGCGCGGCGAGCGCCAGGGGCAGGGCGAAAAGTTTGGAACGGATTTCTTCGCCAGCGTACGCAACATGGAAGCGCTGGTGCTTACGATCCGCGTCTTTGGCGACCCTGCGGTGACGTTGCCTCCCAATGGAATCAACCCGTTGCGGGAAGCGGAGCAGATCCTTTCGGAGCTATTGCTTGCGGACCTTGCCGTGGTGGAAGCCCGTATAGAACGTCTCGATAAGTCGAAATCTCAAAAACGGCAGTCGCCGGCCGAGGCTGCCGAGCATCAGGTGATCCTGAAGATCAAAGAGCATCTCGACGAACTGCAGCCGATCCGCACTCTGGAGTTGACCGAGGACGAAAAGCGCACCGTGCGAAGCTATGCGTTTGTTTCCGGGAAGCCGCTCATCCTCGTGGCGAACCTGGGAGAAGATGAGGTAGGCGACGCGCTGCCCGCTTCACTGGGCCCGCTTGTGGCCTATGCGGAGGAGCAGGGGATTCCGCTGATCTCGCTGTGCGCCAAGATCGAGATGGAAGTCTCACAGATGGAGCCGGCCGAGGAGCGGGAGTTCCTGGAGGCCATGGGGATCACGGAAGCCGCCCGCGACCGATTGATCCGCGCCGCGTATGCCTCCCTCGGTCTGCTCAGTTTCTTCACGGTCGGTGAGGACGAGGTGCGCGCCTGGACGATCACAAAGGGGACGAACGCGGTAGGCGCGGCCGAAAAGATACACAGCGACCTGGCGCGAGGCTTTATCCGCGCCGAATTGATGAGTTTCGATGACTTTCAGTCCGTGGGTGGCTGTTGGGACGAGGCCAAGGCCGCCGGCAAAATGCGCCTGGAAGGCAAAGAGTACATCGTCAAGGACGGCGATATCCTTCATGTACGCTTTAAAGTATGATGCGCCTGCCCTTACCCCTGCGGCTCCGCCTCTCCCGTGCTAAGCGGAACGACGGCCTAACCTCGTAGTTTCTTCGAGAGTAAAGCGCCCGATTTTCTACGAAATTTGGACACGCGACTGCTTAGGCGTTATCTTGTCCCTTAATTCGAGGACCCTCACCCTCCCGCAACTCCGCCTAGCCCCAATGCCTTTTAGATAAGCCTGTCTCCAAGATCCTCTGGGATAGGCCGGCGGTTGAAACCGCGCCTGGAAGTGCGGAAAGTCCGCCTGCGCGGACTACTCTCGCTTTCGTATCTCATCGATCATAGGAAGTAGGCATCGGAATACAGGACGACCGTAAC
>JBBRKX010000028.1:0-13737 GCA_038231675.1 Chthonomonadales bacterium
CAGGTCGTGATGCAGCGCATTCGTGAGGCGGAACGGCGCAAGATTTTTGACGAATTCAACGATCGGGTAGGCGAAGTCGTTACCGGCACCGTTCAGCGCCGTGAAGGGCGGAACGTGATTATCGGCCTGGGCAAACTCGATGCGCTGTTGCCGGCGCAGGAGCAGGTGGAGACCGAACCGTACCGGTTTAACGATCGTATCAAAGTGTATGTGCTGGAAGTCCGGGACACTCCGAAAGGCCCACAGGTGGTCGTTTCCCGCACGCATCCCAGTTTGATCCGGCGATTGTTCGAATTGGAAGTGCCTGAGATCGCGGATGGCGTGGTGACGATCAAGAGCGTCGCTCGCGAGCCGGGGGCGCGCTCTAAGATCGCCGTGATGAGCCGGGACGAAAAGGTGGACCCTGTCGGCTCGTGCGTAGGTCATCGAGGAAGCCGCGTTCAGGCGGTCGTCAATGAGCTTTATGACGAGAAGATCGATATCGTGCGCTGGAACGGCGATACCGCACTCTTCATTGGAGAAGCGCTGTCTCCCGCCAAGGCCGTCAAAGTAACGGTCAGCGAAGAGACGAAAAGCGCTTTCGTCATGGTGCCCGACAACCAGCTTTCCCTGGCGATCGGCAAAGCCGGACAGAATGTGCGACTGGCCGCCCGTTTGACAGGGTGGCGGATCGATATCCGTAGCGAGGCCCAGGTGGCCCGGCAGAAGCTGATGGCTCTGACGGAAGCGCTCAGCGCGGAAGATACCGAGGAAGAGGACCTGGAACCGGTTACGATCGGCGAAACTTCGCCGGTCGGCGATTCCGAGGAGCCTGACGATAAGATCGTCATTGGCGGCAATCAGGAGAACGGGAGCAACGGTCGTCATAACCGTGTCCTGGAGCACCTGCTGCCGGTCGACACGGAAGAACTGGAATCGGACGAAGCAGTCGTGCCTTCCAAACCTTCCGCAACGGAAGAGTCCGGCGTTCTATGAACCCGAGAAAAACCAGGGGAGCGCGGTTGCTTTCAGATCGAATGAAAGCGGCCGGATACGACATCCATGGGTGCATCATGAAGACAATCGGAGCGCTTAGCCCCGGCAACCACGCTTACAATGTGGCTGTCGGGTCTTGCGCCGGCTACAGGGGAGTGCAACTATGAACTAGTCACAGTTCGTACGTTGCGCATTTGCGCTTCCCCGTTCGCGACTCGCGCCGCATTTCGTCCGTTGCATCCCCGTGACGGCCGGATGATCCGCTTGATCCTTGCCGCGTTCGCGTAGCCCTGATGTCTTCCATCCAAAAGTCCGCTGCCCATTTTAGTTCAAAGTGTATGGCCATGAAACGACGACATACGCCAATTCGCACCTGCGTCTCCTGCCGGGAAACCGATGAGAAGCGGGATCTGTTACGTGTGGTTCGCCTGCCCGATGGATCGGTTCAATTCGATCTTCGCGGCAAGATATCCGGACGAGGCGCGTATGTCTGCGCGCAAGAGGGTTGTATCGCGATCGCTCGCAAACAGAAAAAGCTGGAGCGATCGCTCAAGGTTTCCATCGTACCCGAAGGGGTATTCGATGCGTTACGGGCGTATGCGACGGAAACGATCGCGGCAGGTGAGAAGGGCGAAAGGGGTAACGAATGACAGCGATAGCAGGTACAAGGTTAGCGGACCTTGCCAAAGAACTGAAGATGACCATGACGGAACTGGTCACTCAATTGAAAGACCTCGGGGTAAACGTTGCAAACCCGAATGCGCTTTTGGATACGGATACGGCGAACACGGTGCGGGGGTTGCTTGCCAAGCATGCGCCTACGGGCAAGGTTGCCGAGGTCAGCTCACTGGCGACGGTAAAGGAGATCGCTGGTGCGATCGGCGTTGCGCCCGAGGCGGCGGTGAAGAAGCTGATGGAGTTCGGCGAACTGATTGGGCCACACCAGCGGCTCAAGGGTCCGCTCGCGGATCGTCTGGCGGGTGCCTATGGCTATACGCTTAAGATAAAGGCCGAGGCGAAGCCAGTGGTGGCCGCGCCCGCTCCCGCCGCGAAGCACAAGTCACCGGGCGGATCGGCGCAGCACAGGCCGCCGGTGGTCACGATCATGGGCCACGTCGATCACGGCAAAACGACGCTTCTCGACTCCATCCGTAAGGCAAACGTTGTCGGCGGCGAGTTTGGAGGCATCACACAGCATATCGGCGCTTATCAGGTCGAGATCGATCACAACAACGAAAAACAAAAAATCACTTTCCTGGACACCCCCGGTCATAAAGCGTTCACCGCGATGCGCGCCCGAGGCGCGAGCGTGACCGACATCGTCGTTCTGGTCGTTGCGGCCGACGATGGAATTATGCCGCAGACTGTGGAGGCGATCCACCATGCACAGTCGGCGAATGTTCCGATCGTCGTCGCCATCAACAAGATGGACAAGCCGGACGCCAATCCAGGCCGGATCAAGCAGCAGCTCACCGAACATAACCTGGTTGTGGAAGAGTATGGAGGCGAGGTCGGCACGGTGCCGCTTTCCGCGAAGACGGGCGAAGGCGTAAAGGACCTCCTGGAATATATCCTGATCCTCGCCGATATCCTCGAATTGAAAGCGGATCCCAGCGGGCATGCCACCGGGACGATCGTCGAATCCAAGATCGAACCAGGGCGTGGTCCCGTTGCAACCGTTCTGGTCCAGTCCGGAACGTTGCGCGTCGGAGACAGCATCGTCGCGGGCTCCACCTACGGCAAAGTCAAGGCGATGACGAATGAGCGTGGCGAGCGACTGCAAAAGGCGCCGCCCGCCACTCCCGTGGAGGTTATCGGCCTGAACTCCGCGCCGAACGCGGGCGATACCGTGGAAGTCGTCAAGAACGATCGGGAAGCGCGACAGACCGCCGAAGAGCGGATCCAAACGCAGCGTGACACCCGGTTCGGCGGACCCGTGAAACGCGTCACGCTTGCGGACCTGTCGAAACAGGCGGCGGAAGGCTCCACAAAGGATATGAGCGTCATCATCAAGGGTGACGTCCAGGGCAGTGTCGAGGCGGTCATCGGCCAATTGCATGAGCTTGAGCAGAATAAGCAGGAAGAGGAAGTTCGACTCGTTATCAAGCACAGCGGGGTGGGCAACATCAGTGAGACCGACATCGATCTCGCCGTGGCCACCGGCAGCATCGTGATCGGGTTTAATGTCCGCGCGGACAACACCGCCCAGCGCGCTGCAGAGCGTGATGGGGTCGATATCCGTGTGTACAATATCATCTACGATCTCGTCGAAGACATGGAACGGGCCATGAAGGGACTTTTGACCCCGATCTTCGAGGAATCGGCTCTCGGCAAGGCCGTGGTCCGACAAAGCTTCAAAACGCCGCGCAATATCTATATCGCCGGCTGCTACGTTACCGAAGGCAAACTTCTGCGCGGGGCAGATGTCCGCTTGGTCCGCAGCAAGGAGATCCTGTTCACGGGGCGTCTTGATTCTCTCAAGCATATCAAGGATGACGCGCGCGAAATGGCGCAGGGATACGAGTGCGGCGTGACGCTGCGCGATTGGGGCGAAGAGTACAAAGAGGGCGACATTCTCGAATGCTTCGAGATGAAACAGGTCGTTCGCACATGATCGCGCGGTCCTGCTTTGCTCCTACCAGGGCAAAGCAGGACCAGGGGCTTCGATCGCTCCCATTATTGGTGTAAAACGTATGCATATCGGAACCCTGACCCTGGTTTTGCATCTTCATGACACGCATTCTCTCAAAGATAAGCGTCAGATCGTAAAAAGTCTCGTCGAGACGACGCGCCAGAAGTTCAACATCTCGATTGCGGAGATCGAAGACCTTGACAATTGGCGGCGTGCCACGATCGGCATGGCATGTGTCTCGAACGATGGGGCGCACGTAAACCGTGTCCTGGACAAGGTGCTGGACACCATTGAGAGTAACCCTGCCTATGACGTGGGCGAGGTAGAGATGGAGATGCTGTAACTTGGGATCGGACTGAGAATGCTCGTGTCGCGGATCAGGGGCTTCGATTTGCGATAGAAAGAATTTTAGGCAATGAGCGTTCGTCAGGAAAAAGTGCAAGAGCAGCTTGTACATGAAATCAGTGAAATCATCCAGCGCGAGTTGGGAGATCCTCGGATCGGTTTTGTCACGGTTACAGGCGCTGAAATTTCACGCGATCTACGACACGCAAAAGTATTCGTCAGTGTCCTCGGCGACGACGATGCGCGTAAGCAGAGTCTGAAAGTGCTGAACAGTGCTTCGGGCATGCTGCGAGGCGAGTTCACACGCAGAGCGCACATGCGGATCGCTCCGGAACTGGAATTTGTGTTCGACACGGGTATCGAACGCGGACAGCGCATCTTCGAGCTGCTGCACTCGGTGGAGGGTGACCTGAAGCCTCGCACGCCGGAACAGCTCGCTGAACAGGCGGGAAGCAGTCCCACGGGCGAAGACGATGGAGAGACACACGAAACGCGATGAGGAAACAGATTAAAGAGGCTGTCGTCGCCCTGTGTGAAGCGCAACGTGTCGTGCTCGCCGGGCATATCAATCCGGACGGCGATACGTTGGGATGTATCCTCGCGGTGGCGCATGTGCTGCGTGAACTCGGCAAGGATGTCACCGTATTGTCGGCCGATGGAGTGCCGGATACGCTGGGGTGGCTGCCTGGCGCGCACTGGGTGGAAACGGAAACGGCACGCAGGGACTTCGATGTCGCGGTGGTCTGCGACGCCGGCGCTCTGGATCGTGTCGGCAAGACCGTACGTCCCGCCATCGAGTCGGCGGCTTTGATCATCGACATCGATCATCATGTCGCGGATGGGCCCTTTGGCGATGTACAGATCCTCGATGCAACTGCCGCGGCGACCGCGGAACTCATCTGGCAGCTCGTGCGTGCGATGTCGGTGGTCGCGGAGCGTGATCTTGCCACGCGCGATGTGGCCGTGTGCTTGATGACCGGCCTTGTCACGGATACGGGCTCCTTCCGGTTCCTGAACGTGACGCCCCGAACTTTCGAGCTGGCGGCGCGCCTGCAGAGGCTTGGAGCCGCGCCCGCGCCTATCGCGGAGGAGACTTTTGAAAACAGGTCGTATGCGAGCATCAAGTTGCTGGGGCGCGCATTGGAGTCGCTGCGCGTTTCTTCGGATGGCCGGGTGGCGTGGGCGCATGTGACGGCACAGGATTTTCAAGATCTGGGCGCGTCCGATGCCGAGACGGAAGGCATCGTCAATCATGTACGCGCGATCAAAGGGGTCGAAGTCGGAATTCTGTTCCGAGAGATCCCGGAGCGGAAGGTTCGAATCAGCCTCCGAGCCCGCGAGGGATCGGACGTAAATAAGATCGCGAATGCCTTTGGCGGAGGCGGTCACAGGCTCGCCGCCGGATGCGCGCTGGAGCCCCCGCTCGATGCGGTCGAACGGGTCGTTCTGGCGGAGGCCTGCCGCCAGACGGGTAGTTCCCTTTAACGGCATGGAGAGCGAGACAACGAAGACAAGGCCGTTCCCTACGCCTACGATGAGCCCCACCGGCCTGCTGATCATCGACAAGCCCGCAGGGATGACTTCCCATGATGTGGTCGACCGGGTGCGCCGCCTGTTTCGCACGAAGCGGGTAGGTCACACGGGTACACTGGACCCTCAGGCGACGGGAGTGCTGGTTGTCTGTCTGGGACAGGCGACGCGGCTGGCCGAATTTCTTTCGGCCGCGAAGAAGCATTATCGTTCGGAGATCGTTTTCGGCATCGAAACGGACACCGAAGATGCATGGGGCCAGACGGTGAGCGAGCGCGACGCCACCGACGTTACGGCGGAAACCGTCGAACAGGCGTTGTCGCGCTTTCGCGGTAAAATCGATCAGGTGCCGCCCATGGTGTCCGCATTGCACCATGCGGGGAAGCGTCTTTACGAACTGGCGCGAGAAGGCGTAACAGTGGAACGCGCCTCCCGCGCGATCGAGATAACCGAACTGACGCTCACCCACTTCGAACCCGGCATGCATCCGGTCGCCACACTGGAAATCACGTGCTCGACCGGGACCTATATTCGTACCCTTGCCGCAGACATCGGACATGCCGTGGGATCCGGCGCGATGATGCGGGCATTGCGACGAACCTGGGTCGGGCAGGATGAGCAGGTCTCTTTTCCCATACACTCCGCCGAAACGCTCGAAGGTTTGACAGCCCGTGCGGAAGCGGGAACGCTCGACGACGTGCTCCTCCCGCTTGGGGCCGCTGTCACTTCCTGGCCGCAGGCATGGCTTGGAGAAGCGGCCATGATAAAGATCCGGCAGGGACAGGTGCTTGAACCGGCCCGCCTCGCCGATGCGCAGCTCAAGAATTGGAATGACTCGGCACATGAAGATATGCCGATCGCCATTTTCGATCTTAACGGGATCTTGTGTGGGGTTGGACAGGTGGCCGCAGGGAGCCTCCGACCCGTGAAGGTGTTAGCGTACGCATGAAGGTGTTTGACGGACTCGATTCCATCACGGTTCCGATCGAAAATTCCAGTGCCGCCATTGGAACCTTCGATGGGGTTCACATCGGGCATCAGGCGATCATAAAAGCCGCGGTGCGGGATGCTCGCGCGCAAGGCCGCCCGTCCGTTGTCTTCACGTTCGACCGGCATCCGGCCGAACTCCTCGCTCCTGAACGCGTCCCCGGCTACCTTACGACTCCACACCAACGGAACGCCATCATTGCGGAGCTTGGCGCGGATGCGCTTGTGATCGCGCGGTTCGACACCGCGCTTTCCAACCTTTCCCCGGACGATTTTGTAAAAACCATTTTAAAGGCCCTTCTGGGAGCGCGTACTATCGTGGTGGGCGCAAACTTTCTGTTTGGGAAGGGGCGTGCGGGAAACATCGACTATCTGCGCACCGTGCAAGCGCGCTTTGACTTTGCACTGCATGCCATCGAGCCCGTGCTGTATGCCGGGCTGCCGGCAAGCAGCACGCGGATACGCGAGGCGCTCCGGCAGGCGCGGATACTGGAAGCCGAATCGATGCTCGGACGCCCGTATACGTTCGTGGGGGGGGTGGTTCATGGGCAACAACTGGGCCGAACGCTGGGGTACCCGACCGCGAACCTTGACAATCCGTGCCGGCAGATTATTCCTGGCGACGGCATTTATGCCGTTTTGGTAACTCTACCGGATGGGCGCGGTTATGGGGGCGCATGTAGTATCGGCAACCGGCCCACCATCGAAGGGGCCGGTCGCTCGATGGAGGTGTATCTTCTTGACTTTGACGGCGACCTGTATGGCCAGCAACTCGAAGTCCGTTTTGTGAAGCGTCTTCGTGAAGAAGAGAAGTACGACTCGCTCGAAGCGCTCAAAGAGCAAATGGCGCGCGATGTCCTGGATGCGCGACGGGCACTTGCCTGACGCGGCCCCGCTTTTCGCTTTGATCGTCATCTACGGAGGAGAGAATTCATGGCTCGAAACCTGGATCGTTTCAACGATGGGAGTAAGCACCCGCCCCGTCTGCGGGTTCAACATTCGCTCTGGTCTCTGGGCAAACTACCTCTGAACGCCGAGGTCGAATGGACCCTGGACGAAAAGTTCCGAAAAACGAAAGCCGCCGGGTTCGAGGCGGTCGAATGCTGGCTATCGGATGACAACGAGCGCGAGGTCATGGAAGCGCTCCACAAGAACGATCTACGGCTTATTTTAGGCCACCGTCCGTTTACCCTCGAAGATGTGCGTAGTACGGTAGAGCGCGCCGTCAGATTGGGCGCGGACTTTATCTTCGCTCAGCCGGCGGACGCCTTTACCGCCCTGGAGACCGTGGCCGCCCTCTGTCGCGACGGGCGAGCTCTCGCAAACGACCGGGGGCTTGCGTTCTTCGTGGAAACCCATCGCAACAATTTCACCGAGAACCTGCCGCAGACAAAGCAACTGCTCGAACTTGTCCCCGATGTTCGGATTACAGCGGACCTTTCTCATTTTGTGGTCGTCGGGGAGTTTTACGGCTGGGCGGACGAGCGGGCGATCGATCGTCTCGAACCCGTGCTGGAGCGCACGTCGCACATGCATGGCAGAATATCCAATGGGGAGCAAGTGCAGGTAGATGTCGGGGACGGAACAGGAGAGACCGCGCAATTTTTCGTCCGGCTCTGGGAGAGGGCAATGCGCCATTGGCTGCGGGACGCCGGGCCGGGAGATGTCTTTGCATTTGCCAGCGAACTCGGCCCTCCGCGCTATGCGATCACCACGCCCGACGGAAAAGAATTCAGCGACCGCTGGGAACAGAGCCTGGTGATGAAAAAGCTTGCGGAACAGGCATGGAAACAGGCTCATGCCGACGCCGTTGTGAGGGAATAGGGGAAGCAAACATGGCGATCTTACGGTATGAGCTCGGTCCGATGGACAATAACTCCTTTTTGATCGTCGATGAGGAGAGCAAAGAAGCTGCCGTGGTCGACCCATCGTTCGATAGCGAAGCCATGTGGCCGGACATCCAGGCGCACAACTACAACGTGCGTAATATCCTCAATACCCACGCGCATATCGATCATATAGTTCAGAACGCGTTCTTTGCCGAGCGGACAGACGCACCTATCGCGCTCCATCGCGCCGACCTGGAACTGCTGCGGTTGGGCCCGGCGCAGGCCCGCATGTTTAGCCTGGAAATCGTGGCGTCGCCGGAGCCAACCATCTTCCTGGAAGATGACCAAATATTGATGCTTGGCGAGACTCGCATCAAGGTATTGTACACGCCCGGGCATTCTCCTGGTGGGGTCACGTTTTTGGTGGAAGATGTAGCGCTGGCGGGCGATTGCCTGTTTCGCGGCAGCATCGGCAGGACCGATCTTCCCGGCGGTTCTCAACAGACTCTGCTGCATTCCATCCGGACGCGCCTGATGGAGCTTCCGGATGAAACGCAGGTTCTCCCAGGCCACGGAGAACTGACGACGATTGGCCGCGAGCGCCGCTCAAATCCATACTTAAAATAACGTCCGGATCAACGGGCGGTCGAGGCCGGTCGTTGTGCCCAACCGTTTGTGACCGGTGGTTGAAACCGCCTGCCGGCGTCTTCCTTCACTCGTGAAGGAAGACGCCGATACTTACAATTACTCCGCTATTGGGGCGGCTCCCACCATATAGAACGTTTCCTTAGAGAGAATGTCATAGCGGCCGGCTAAAATGCCGGCAAACCCCTGAATAGCGTCCTCCGAAGTTACAAATACGCCTGGCTTACCGGTATAGGGTTCCGCCACAAAGAAGGGCTGCGACAGAAAGCGAATCGTTTTCCGTGCCCGTTGGATCGTCTGTTCCTCTTCTTGAGAGAGCGCGTGCCGCGCTTCATCGCCCAGCGAGAACTGAAGGGTGTAATAGCGCCGTAGCAATTGGCGTAGATCGCATGCTAATGTGTCCTGGTCTGGTCGAGCATCGACGTGGTTCAGGCGGCGCGAATGACATGCTAGCGGGTCCAGGCAGGGCCAGATCGCCTGCTCGGCCAGACGACGTGTAAGAACTAGCGTGGTATCCAGATCCTGTACCGCGCTTATAAACGCCGGCAGAATCGGATCGAGCACAGGCAGGTACACGATCTGTAGGTTGCGCGTTCCTACCGTAAGTTCAGGGATAATTTCCTGCCAATGGGTCATATCGCGGATCGAGGGCATAAGAACGAAGAACGTCTGGCGATTATCTTCCTGGTCGAGACGCTGGATCAGTTCCGGCAGCAGAACCAGCACCCCCAGTCCCCATTCCGTAAAGATCCCGGTGACGCCGCCCTGAGTCAGCGGAGCAAATACCTCGATTGTCTTGATCCCACTTTCCAATGCGGTTACACCGGACGATGCGGGACGGAGTGTCTGGATCAACTGCCGGACCGTGGCGAGGTCCAGCGACTGCGTAAATGGCTCTCCGGTGGCGAACACCTCCTGTCCAGGTGTCCAGATCGCATCAGGACGCGTGGCGATGGCGCGGACGCGTCCGGCACTCAGATGCTGAACGACACATACGTTCTCCTTCCCTTCGGAAAGAAGATGGCTGAAGATCGGCGGGGTCGCGTTCGGCGCAAACTGCACGATCACTATAGGTCCGTCCGCATCCTGGACACGTCCGCTATGGTGGGGCTGTGTGGTGGGGTCGTTCATTATCCGCAATCTCCTTCTGAGGCGCGTGCGCGCGGCATGGAGCCTCATATTGACGGTGCTCACCGTAAGGTTTAAGCGCGTCGCGATTTCCTGGTGTGATAAACCGGCCTCGTAGTGCAGTCCCAGAACATCTTGCTGGGCGGGCGTCAGCGCCGCGATTGCGGCCCGAACTTGGTTCCGCATCACCTGACCGGCTACCGTTTGGGCGAGATCCGCTTCTCCGCCGCCTATGTCCTGCAGATGCTCCCAGCCGAGGTTGTCAGGGGCGGCCCGCCGGGCGCGATAACATTGGTGGCGTACAATTCCTCGCAGCCAGGCGCCAAACGCCTGTGGCTGCTCAAGACGATCCAGGTGCGTGTAGGCGATGACAAGCGCCTCTTGCACCGCATCTTCCGCCGCCTGCTCCTGATCGAGCAGAGTAAGCGCATAGCCGAAAGCCATGTCACGATACCGGCTGACCAGTTGCGCGAACGCCTGCGTATCGCCCTCATGGACGGAATCGATTATCTGCTGTAGTTCCAATGGATGCCTTTCGGGTTGCTCGGAAACGCTGTCTCACCCTAAAGTGCCATCGACAAGGAGAATGCTTTCGAGTTTTTTCAGGTACAAAGTAATTTCAGAATATTTCCGACTGGGAGGTTGCGATGCGGAGCGAAAACGACAAAGCATTTAAGGAGTGGGCGATCTCCTGCGAGGCGTTGGAAACGGGTAAGCAGACGATTTTGATTCGTAAGGGCGGTATTCGGGAAGAGGGCGGCGTATTCCGGATTCAAGAGAACGAATTCTTCCTGTTGCCCACGTATGAGCATCAAAACGCGACACTGCTTCAGCCGGATTTTCTTCCGCGCCTCCAGGAGCTACAGGCGGAGCATACCGACCATTCCGTGGTGATTTTTTCCAGCTACGCGGTAGTGGAAACCATTATGGTTGCAAAGGACGAAGAGCAAGTGGCGGCCCTTGTGGATGCGCATATCTGGAACGAAACATTCGTAAAAATGCGCTTCGATTTCAACCCCTACGATCCTCTCTACCTTGTGCTGCTTCGCGCCTATCGTTTGCGGGAACCTGTTTCGCTTCCCATGATGCCGGACTATACGGGCTGCAAGTCGTGGATCACCCTGGATCGATCGATCTCCACAGAAGGCGCCATGCCCGCGCTAAACGACGAAGAGTTTGGAACCCGCAAAGAAGCCATCCTCTCAGCCCTTGGACAATAAGTTCTTTTCTATCAACAGTCGTAAGACCTGATCAGCATGTTGCTGTACATCCACATCGCGGAAAGTATGAACGAGAACACCAGCCGGATCGATTACAAATGTCACCCGTTCCATAGTCGGATGCACCTTCCCATTTGTTGTGTTTTCGTTCCAAATACCGTATGCTTTTCCTACGATATGATCCACATCCGACAATAGAAAAGATAACGAATCCTTTACGATGGACTCTTGTAAGATGGTGATGGAGTCCGGGCTGACGCCCAGAATGACTACTTTTCCCCGGTCAATATTGTTGTTAGCAGACTGGAATGAGGAGACTTCGGCAATACTCGCCCGTTCTTTTATCGTTGGATGAAAGAACAGAACCACAGTTTTGCCCCGCAATGAGGACATTTGCACAAGGTCACCGTTCTGATCCCCAAGCTTAAAGTCCGGTGCGATAGCTCCATTTTTAAGCCTGTCAGGCTCATTCCCTGGTAAGCCATCCGGCATTAGTCTGGAAATAAGCCGATAAAGGTCCGTGGACGAGTTACAAGCTCTGCTTGATGTAGCCTGATGGTGTGTTTCCAGCACCCACTCCGCATTTGCGACGGCGGATCCGATGAATTTACGAAGGCGCATGTAGATGCCATCATCCGCCTTGTTGTAGTCCTGGCGGAAATGAGCAGACCAGTGCTTTTTCAGCTCCTTTTCAGCTGAATCGCCATCAAGATAAGGGCGCCCCTGTTTAACCAGATGCAGCAAAAACCATACTTCAATGGAAGGGTTAGACAGCCACAATGAAATGTTATTCTTGTCTGCAAGTTCATACGCGGCAGTCAGGTTGTCTGCCTTGGATGGTCCCTCAACATCAAGAATGCACCACACTTCGTCATAATCGCCTCTCCGCTTAAATTCGATAGTCTCCTTCACAACAGCATCTTGCGAAATACCATGTGCTCCTTTCACCGTAATAGCATATCTCTCCCTGACAACGTGTTCTTCCTTTAAGTATCTGAAGTAGTTGGGCTCCGTCTGCTGTCCTTCGCCAACAATCAAAATCCTCATTTTGATGGGTCGGTTTCCCGCCTGACGTTTTAGCGAGAAAGGCTTCGATCCCCGCTCTCTATTTGCCTTTTCCGATGGGGGTGTCATGTAAGTTGGAAATCCTCAAAGACTGGGCCGAATTGCGGTATGGCGCCATATTTGCCAGATAGATAGTTGCGCTGGAGGGACTCTGTGTTTCGTGGACGATCCTTGTTATCGAAGTCGTAAAGAGAAAAATATTCGGAGCCGCGATTACGCATTTTTTCTACCAGGTAAATCTGGTCGCGCCGGAATAACTTCTGGTCGAGAAGCGTGCTGTCATGCGTGGTGAAGATCAGTTGTGCCCCAAGTCTATTTACCAAGGGGCTCTGAAAAAGCTCGATTAGTTTGCGGGTAAGGTTCGGATGCAGACTACAATCGAGTTCATCCACCATCATGACGCCTCCAGTGTCCAGTGTATGCAGGAAAGGGGCCGCAAGTGCAAAAAGGCGTTGTGTCCCGTTCGATTCTTCTTCCATGTCGAATGTAACGATTTCATCCAATCCGATCGTATGATGCGCCGTATGCACCTGTAGACTCTGAATGTTCATCTCGAATGTTTTTTGGATGGTCTTAATCAAGTTCCTAAGTGCCGAAGTCATTGGTTTTTCGGCAATGTCCATGTCCGCAAGTTCCGGCATCTTTAAATCTTCATTGGCGATACTGAATCCATCTATTTGAAAGTCAGCATCCTTAAGCATCCGTGCAACTCGCAGTTTAAAACTGCCGTCTTCGAGACATAATCCAGCTGTTCGATGCTTAAGAGCATTGGGAGCATTGGATAAATCGAATATCGCGAGCTTCTGTCGGAACCACTGAAATACCTTGATTAGCGGTTTGACGTTCTCTCGCGGACCAGTAGATAGGACCAGACTGTTATCGCGTGTCCTATCCTTCAAAAGTTGCTGGTCATGGCTCAATGGGCCACCGAATTTCCAGTCCGTTTGTTGCGTTTTTTCGTCAAAACGTCGATCGAACCATACCTGATCAATGCCATCTATTGAGTAACACCGCAGCCACTCACTATGGACACGCTCCTGCGTGGCGCTGAAACCATACTTGTATGCATTTCCATCCTCGATGAACGTCACCTCGACTAGACATGGGCGCGTCCGCGTATCCACTGATAACTTAAAAGGAACAGCGCCTTGAATTCGGTCTCCCTCATTCATCCTTGTGGCGGATATTGCAATAAGCTGATCCATAAACTGCACAGCTTTGATCAAGTTGCTCTTACCGGCGGCGTTGCTTCCGTAGATCCCTGCTGCCTTCAGGAGATGGAAGCCATCGACCGCAATAAGATTGTCAGGGTGTTTTGTATCCTTACTGGCAACCATGCTAAAAACTTGTTCTTCGAAAATAGAACGATAGTTGGCAATTC
>JBBRKX010000029.1:0-13614 GCA_038231675.1 Chthonomonadales bacterium
CTCGAAGCTCGGTGCGCGTTGTCCAAGTTACGACTGTGTACAAGCTATACAAGGCCAGTTTGGTGACGCCGTGCAAATCGTGGTCGATGCCTGTCAGATGCGGATTAGTCTCACCAGGCTGAAATGGCACCTCGAGCATGGTCATATGATTCTGATCAGCGGATCAAAATTTTTCTCCGGTCCGCCCTTTAGTGGCGCGCTTCTCATACCGAAATCATGTGCGGAGGAGGCGAAGCTGCGTTGCGAGGCGTTCGGCGGCCTCAAGGACTATACCTGTCGCGCTTCCTGGCCGGTTGATTGGGAGCGGATACGAGGATCACTGCCCGCGAGCGAAAACTTTGGTTTCTACTTTCGTTGGATCGCGGCACTGTACGAGATGCAGGCATATTTCGCCATCCCTCAAGATTTCAGGCGAAGGACGTTCGAGCTGTTCGCTAAACTGGCGGCAGAGAAGATTTCAGATCGGTTCGGTAATCTTTGTACACCGCATGAAGTACCTGGTCCATCGCACGATGCACTGGATATGGAAATGGCTGTCCGAACCCTCTTTCCGTTTATCCCTTGTGAAGAAGGTCGTCCAATCTCGTTCGCGGAAGCAAATGGCGTGTACCGGACTCTAAATCAGGATGTTTCGGCATATCTGCCCGGTTACGCTTCGAGAAGTGAGAGAGCTCTTGCTTCCCAGTTATGCCATGTGGGTCAGCCTGTCGGTATCTTGCACAAAGAGGGACAGAAAGTTGGCGCTTTGCGGATATGTGCCAGTGCTCGCACCGTTTCGGAAGCATGGATACGGAGTGGAGGCGATTCTCGTCGCATGAATTTACATCACGAGTATGAAGCGATTGAGACTGTCCTGAACAAGATTGAACTTATCTCTCACTATATCCACCAAAAAAAACAGAGAGCTGCGTAACGCCCTCTTAGATGGGACATGCTGTGTCAGAGATTCAGAGTGCAAAACCGTTCGAGGGATCGATTCCGACAATACTTGGTCTGGCAAAATTACTGAAGCTTGGCTTTGATGAAGTCAACTTAGCCCCACTTTGGAAGCAACTGGCGGACAGATTTGTTCGGGATAACGCCGATGTTTCTCCCTTGATGGATCTCTGCATCCTCGATCAGCTGCTTGGCTTGCCAGAACGCGGACTTGGTTTTCAGTCCCAGGCGCTGCAGGATTGCCGACTATTTCAGGTGAAGCCGGATCGCTTGCCCGCTAATCTGAGGGTGCTGGGTTTTACCGCACCTGGAGTTTTCGGCAACAACACTCCAATCGAGTTCCTGATTGAAGACTGTGGCATCACTCTGTTCCTGATCTATGTAGTGCCCGGCGAACCTCTTCCGCCAATTCCTGAACACGATGTTGTTTTTGTCGTTGCGGGCGAGTGCGAAGAGAATAGGGCGGCTCTGCATGAATTAGAGCGTCTTCTCACCAAATGGCCGCATCCAGTACTCAATGCACCGAGTCTGGTTCCCCAGATAGGACGAGAACGTTTTTTCAAGCTGATGCAATCGATTGCAGGGGTGGTGGCGCCGGCGACAATCCGGATTGATAGAAATTCCATGCAAAGGATAGGAAGGGGCGAAATGCCGGTCGAGAGGGTGCTGCCGGACGGTGGATTTCCGATTATCGCGCGACCGGTCGATTCTCATGCGGGACATGGTTTAGAAATGCTTACGAAGGCTGCGGAAGTAGGCGCTTATCTCCGCGCGCATTTGGAGCCGGAGTTCTATTTATCGCGCTATATCGACTACCGTGATCCTGACGGCTTCTTCCGAAAATATCGCGTGGTGATCATAGATGGCGAGGCTTTTCCATGCCACATGGGAGTGTCGGATCACTGGATGATTCATTACGTGAATGCGGGCATGTTGGAAAGCGCGGGCAAGCGGGCCGAAGAACAATGTTTTATGGATCGGTTCACACTAGAGTTCGGACTTCGGCATAAGCGCGCCCTGGTGGATGTGGCGCGTGTGCTGGGTCTTGATTACTTCGGCATCGATTGCGCGGAGACGCCGGAAGGTAACCTTCTGATATTCGAAGCGGATACCGCAATGATCGTGCATAACATGGATCCAGAAACAATTTTCCCTTATAAATCCCGACACATGCGCCTGCTATTCACGGCGTTTCAGACGATGTTGAAACGGCGCAGCGATGGGAGAAGATCCTTCGAACGCTCGGCAGATGACCCGGTCAAGCATCTGGACCATCACTTCACGCCTTCGGAGATTGCAGGAGGAAGATGAAGTCGATCAATAATCTGTCCGTCCGTAATCCGTATTGATTCATTATAATGAGCCGCGCAAGCCGCACGTTGAACGCGCGCGGCGACCAAGCTCTCCCAGTCGGCGCGGCAAAGATTTCCCTGTTTATTGCGTTTTGCCTCTAGAAACCTGATGCTCACAGTGACGCGGGAAGCCCTTCTCAACATCTCCATGAGGTAATTTGGCAAGGGGCCTTCAGCAATCTGACTGGAGGCTACAGTGGCGGAAGCCTCCGCTCCGCCACTATGTGGTGTTTTGGTGGACAACCAACCTCCAACGGAAAGGATGGAAACCATAAAGAGCAAATAGGCGCCATTCGATTTAGCCACTCTCATCCCCCTTGCTGTGCAATACTGGAAGTGAACACCCGGCTTTGATACGGTAAATGTCCGGTTTGGGTTACATCCATTTTCCACACGCAGTGAAGCGTGTGTGCGGATCCCTCGAATGGGAGTATGCGTTGAGTTCACAGTACGTTATGGCTGTAATATGCCTTAGACTTTTCTAACGGTGGGCTACTTCTGAAAGCGGACACACGTATTTGGATGGGCGAGGTACATTAAACGTCACGAATACTTCACTTATCCCAAAGGCTCGGAGGCAATCCCAACCCGATGTTCATTCTCCGTCCGTTTTGCGTGCTTGCCGCGCTATTTTTCCAGGCCTCGGTTCTGGCGCAAGCGCCTGTTCCGCAACCCGCCGGAACTCTAGACATTGGTGGAATTACGGCCCAGGCTCTGTCTGTCAGTCCGACCGCACGTGCTGCCCAACAGAGGCTGATCGAAGTGCAAGCCAGATTAGCCGAGACGTCCGCGCAGAGAAGACTCCAGCCGGTTTTTACAGGGTCCGCCGGAGGGTCTTACGGCAAAGTGGCCCAGCCCATGAGCGATCAAACGTTCTATACCCTCCAGGCCGGGCTTGCGGTCCCATTCCCGAATATCAAAAGGCTTTCGGCGGCGCGTGTCCAGGCGGATGCCGTGGTGCGTAGCGCACAGATAGCCATGGATCGTGCCCGTCTGGACCTCCGTTTCCGCGCAAATGATACGTACTACGGAGTGCTTC
Organism: Chthonomonadales bacterium; assembly: GCA_038231675.1. Taxonomy (GTDB): domain Bacteria; phylum Armatimonadota; class Chthonomonadetes; order Chthonomonadales; family Chthonomonadaceae; genus JBBRKX01. The sequence continues at coordinate 3,328 of JBBRKX010000029.1, forward strand.
GAGCTCGTGGCGCCCTGGATATCGCGTCTCAGAACCTGGCGGACGCGCAGAGGCAGGTTACGGACACGCAGAAGCGGGTGGACGCCGGCGACGTACCGGCGGCAGACGTGCTGAAGGCGCAGGTTCCTCTGGCGCAGGCTCGCGTGGCGCTTACACGGTCGCAGTCGGCAGCAAGAATCGCGGAACAGGCGCTGAACAGCCTGATTCAGCGGAGCCTTTCTGCTCCTGTTTCCCTTGCCGTCATGCCGAAACTCCCTCCGCTTACCCTCACCCGTGAGGAAGCGGTCGCGCGGGCGCTGACAAGGTCTCCCGACGTGCGGGAGGCCCAGGCGAACGTTGCCGCCGCGTCCGCCGGCATTGTGGTCGCCCGCCATGCGAACGATCCCGAATATTCTCTGCAAGCCAGTTACGTCAAAACGGGCGACATCACCGCGTATTCGGACTTGACCACTCTTACCGTCAACGTAACCATCCCGCTTGGCAGTGGAGGCATCCAGCGTCAGCAACGACGACAAGTTCAATCCCAGCTTGACCAGGCTAAAATCGCACTTCAACTCGCAAGGCAACAGTCCGAACTCGCGACCGAACAGTCGTTCCTGGACGTGGAAACGGGGCAGGCGAACATAACTGCTACTCAGGAGACCGTACGGATAGCAGAGGATAGTTTGGCAAAAGCCCGCCTGGCGTTTGCTGCTGGCCTGACCACCACGCGTGAGGTCCTGGACGCGCAATTGGCGTTGTCCCAGGCTCGGACAGACCAGAACTCGGCTCTTTACGACCTCGCGATCGCCCGAGCAAAGCTTGAGCAGGCAACTGGCGCCGGTATGTCGCCATGATCTTTGTCCTTTTTTCATCCGTGGTAAGCGCCCAACCACATTTTGAAGGCAGCATCAGTTTTTCGTAGATCCGGAAGCCTGCCGTGAGAGAAAAAGTACCTCCCTATGAAAGTATTGATCGTCGAAGATGAAGAGGGTGTATCCCGCTTTCTCAAGCAAGCGACACTGGAAGCGGGACATGAAGCGGAAGTCGTTGAGGACGGCCAACTTGCCCTCGATCGCGCTCTGACCGGACAGTTCGCTTTGATTCTACTCGATGTTATGCTCCCTTCCCTGGACGGATATTCCGTGTGCAGGACGCTACGGCGAAAGCATATCTCGACGCCAGTGCTGATGATCACCGCAAATGATACCCTTGCGGATAAGATCGAGGGGCTGGATAGCGGCGCAGACGACTACATCGTGAAGCCGTTTCAACTTGGGGAACTCCTGGCACGCATGCGTGCGTTGCTTCGACGTGGTGTCGGTTCGCCTACGATCCTTCGGGTCGGGGATCTGCAACTGGATCCGGTTACCCGACAAGCGGAGCGGAGGGGAAAGCCTATCGCGCTCTCTGCGACCGAATACACGCTACTGGAACACTTGATGCGCCATGTCGGCCAGGTGCTTACACGCCTGGACATCCTCCAACATGTTTGGCAATATGATTTCGGAGGGAACGACAATGTGCTTGATGTTTATATCAGTTATTTGCGCGCAAAAATAGACAAAGGACATAAGCACGCGCTGATCCGTACGGTGCGAGGCGTCGGATTTCGGATGGAAGCGTAGGGCCCGAGGATGCGAATGAACTCCATGCGTACGCGGATGACGGTCGCGTTTGCCGTATCCACGTCACTACTTATGGCGATTGCGTGCGTCATTATCCATCAATACGCATTTCATGCCGCAGAACGCACATCGAACCGGCTGCTCCTGACGACAGCACGAAAGATCCGTGAGGACCTCACAGACGATGAGCGCAAGGTGCGTATTTCTGAGTTAGTACAGGAAGAACATGAAACGCTGGAGCCGAATAACATGGCGCTCGTGGTAGAGGACGCACATGGCGCGGTAATGGATAGTTCGCAAAGTGGGAAGCGGGGTTTGCCCCTCCAATCGAATGAAGAATGGCGGATCGCATCGGTCGATTTCCCTCCTTACAAGATCATAATCGGAATGTCTTGGAAGCGCACGAAACAAGCGTTGAATCGTCAGGCAATTTTGTTGATTGAACTGGGAATTTTCGTGACCACGGTGGCGACCATAGGAGCCTGGTTGCTGGTAGGACGGACCCTTTCTCCTATTGGATCCCTTGCACGACAGGCGCGCTCCGCATCCGTTGATTCGCTCCAATTGAGGTTGAATGCTTCTTCCGAGGATGTAGAGATAGTGGATCTTGTTTCAACGCTCAATGGCATGCTCCTCCGGATTTCAGATACCGTTGCCACAAAAGGCAGGTTTCTTGCCGCAGCATCTCACGAATTACGCACCCCGCTTCAGGCCCTCTCAGGGCATTTGGAACTAGCCTTGAACCGGGAACGTTCCGCTTCCGAATATCGCGCGTTTATCGAGGAGGCGAACGGGTATTCACGCCGGCTTAATGATCTCACGCATGACCTCCTTCTGCTGCATCAACTGGACGCATCGACGACGACGAAGAAGTCGGAAGTGGACCTTGCTGATATCTGTGAGCGCACCATCCTGTTGCTTCGCCCAAGGATACAGGAAAGCGGGCTTGTGGTGGAGACGATTATGTTGGATGACGCCTTTATCATGGCCGCACCCACCCACGCGGAGATGCTGGTGCGCAATCTGATCGATAACGCGGTGAAGTACGCCTCAGGAGGCGACGTGCTGCGAGTGCGTTTATATGTTTCCGACGGGTTATGCCTCTCAGTCCACAATCCTTGCGCGCCTCTCTCAGAAAGTGACATGACAAGGCTCTTCGAGCCCTTTTATCGACCGGACCGCGCCCGCAATTCGAGCACCGGTGGAACGGGGCTGGGCCTCGCCATCTGCAAAGCAATAGCCGAGGCGAACCAGTGGAAATTGATGCTTGTTCAAGAAGATAACGGCATTACAGCAAATGTCTTTTTCGACAGGAATGACTCCCCAATCGATGTTTCACCCCTCTCCACCGCATGACTAAAATGGTGCTTCGTCCACACACATGGGAATACGCTTTTTCAGCTTGTATCCATAATCGACATCGTTGAACCGGCCCTTCAAAATAGTTTGCTTCCACCTAGGAACATTGCCTGCGTGCTTGTCGTCCAAGAGTTGGTTTAAGCCAATGTGTGATAAAGGTCACAGTATGGCCGGGTTGTAATGATCGTCCCGTGGAGCAGCACCACTTCCCACGTTATATCTCCGGTGGCTCCCCTGTCTTCCTCCAGTCGCCAAGCAGCGGCAAATTGGAATATCTGAGCACACAACGGATCCTTTGTAGCTTTCCGCGGATCATGGTAATTCGGGGTAAGAGCTAACCGTCCCGTATTGCCAGCATACACTGCACAGCTATTCAATTCGACCTCGAAGTCAGGATCTGACCCCCATATCGCGTCACGCTCAATGTAGCGTAGTCGCAACCCTTGTTTACGCATAGCATATGGCCACGCCGCCAGACCCGATGCTGGGGTAACGCAAAGGATTGCGTTAAGGAAGGAATTTGCAAAAGCCACTTGAAACATGGACGCCTGCGTGGCCTCATCCCCTTTCCGCGAGGGTGAAAGTCTTCCCACAAAGTGCGCATATAAGAACCCACATGGTTCCAGCAATCCAGTAAACTCTGAAAGAGCGCGTTGAAGGCGGGAATCTATCCGTACCGTCGCTTCGCAAACAAAAGATCTGGATCCCCAAGGCCCGTCATGGTCCAATGAACCTGGCGGTCGAGTACTTGCATCACGCCGAACTTACACATGCAGCGGCGCTATGTCACGCCTGTCTCCACCTGGCGTCGATCAGGGAACGACAGGATCATATCGCTGCGGACATCGCATAATTTTTTGGAGCAACTATGTCTTTTCTTTACATGCGAGGCCTGCGCCGTCAGGTATCCCAACCCTATGCATCGGCTGTCCTTCTCCTGGTATTGGTTACACTGGCGCTTCCTTCCGCAGCCCTGAGCAGCGGGGGATCGACTTCGAGCAGCGGAGGATCGACTTCGAGCAGCGGAGGATCGACTTCGAGCAGCGGGGGATCGACTTCGAGCAGCGGGGGATCGACTTCGAGCAGCGGGGGATCGCCGACGCATCGAGTTCCAAAGCTTTTCTGGACAAGCCAGCGACAGGCGGTTTGGAATCGAATGGTGTCCGAAAATAATGTCTGGTGGCAGAAACTCAAATCCTATGCGAATGGCTCGTTCCCGCGATACGGAGATATTGGCGATTATGCAACGATTGCCTTCCAGATGACCGGAGATTCTGCTTATGCGCGCAAAGCATGGAGTTTGATTCAGCCGTTTGCCCAAAGCCATACCCTGCCATGGGCGAATCGAAACGGCACACGGGAATATTTTATCACGTATGTCTGGATGTACGATTGGCTGTATCCTGGACTGACGCCTGCGCAGCGAACGACCTTCATCAGTTATCTGAACTGGATGGGAGATTTGGTGCTCAATAAGGTCAGCGGTGTTCCATGGGGGACAAGGACCAGCGATTCAGATGAGACGATAGGGCACTACTTCGGTCTGGCCTTTCTAGACCTTGCAACCGCACCAGATAACCCACGGGCTGGAACTTTCCTGAAATCCAGTTGGATCGAGGCCGGAACCGGCAAACTGACGAACGTAGGCGGGCTGGCGGCAACGAAAGTCGATCGGTCCACGATGCGGAATACGATCGCCCAGTTTGTTTCGGAGGCACGCGGTGGAGAGTGGATCGAGAGTTCAGAATACGATTGCGACACATTACAACTGATCTTGCTCGGCGCGGAAGGAGTGCGAACAGCCACGGGTGTAGATTACTTTCCTGAGATCACCCAATTTGCGCCCCAGGCCGCGCTCTCATTTATCGATAAACAGACGCCCGATGGGCTCGATACCTACCAGTGGGGAGACGAGGAGCATCCACATGGCCTCTGGATTCAGACCCGTGAAGCAGCGGTCTCCGTTATGGCTGGTGTAACGGCCCGAATCGATCCTAACATCAGCAGCTACACGCAGTCTTACTTGAACGACCTGATCGCTTCCCCAATCGAATATCATGGTGGCGCGAATCCTTATCCGAGGTTCTTTCTTTTATTTAACCCCTACAACCAGGCCACCGATTGGCGGACAATTTTGCCTGCCGGCTTTTACGCATCAGGGCAGGGGATGATGTACTTCCACGATGGATGGGGAGCCAACGATTCCTTTTTCGGGGCGCATGATCCCACCACGACAGCTGTCGACCATCAAGTGAATTTTTTAGGTGATTTCCAACTCTATCGTCAGGGCGAATGGGCGCTTACCCATCCGCTTGGATATGCGCTCGCTTCGGTAAACGCCGGAGGGTCTTCGACGAATGGAATGGAATTTGCCGGTGTTACGGAGGTCTCTGAAGCACGAGGACCCGTGGCTCAAGAATTTGGACCAAATGGAGATTCCGCCTACCTTGTAGGCAGCACCGGCGGACAATATGTGTGGACCAACTTCTGGACTCCGCCACCTACCTTTTTGCACGAATGGACGCGTAGTCTGCTCTATCTTCCCAGTGAAGACAAGCATTCGGACACCATAGTCGTTTACGATCGCACCAACTCGGAAGACCCCCGACTTCTCCCACTGTCGAATCGATACGGCTCCGATCTGCCCGCCATCAATGCCGCAACTTCCTTGAAACAGTGGATTATTCATATGCCGGTGGCTCCCACATTGACTCCGTCGGGAATCTCCTGGACAACTCCTGGGGGACAAAACATCAACGTCAGCACCTTACTTCCGGTGAACCAACAAAAGACAGCATATGATGAAACGCAATTAGGCTGGATCTCCTGGACGATTGTGCCTACTGAGGAGAAGTGGCAAGCCCGCATCGCACCTGCGGTAGACGCACAATGGGACACATTTCTCAACGTCGTACAGGCTTATGATACCGGTACGACGCTCGCCAACACCATGGTCCGTAGCGATGGCGGACAGGCGGAAGGAGCGCTAATCCAGCGTGGTAGTCAAGACGATGTGCTGGCCTTGTTCAGCGCCCAGATGGGCGTGCAGGTTCCGGTCACGCTGCCCATCGCGAACGTCTCCGTTTACAACCCGAACATGCTGGCTCAGATCGGCGCGGTCCGTATCCTTGGCGCGGGATACTCCGTCACCTGGACCGGCGGGTCCGCCCAGACCGAGGTGATGCTCATGGATCTTGATCCTAATCGGACATGGACCGCAGTCGTGGATGGCAACGCAGGCATTAGCGTGCCGGTGAGCAATCAGGGGATCGGGCGCTTCTCTCTGAACGGGGTGGGGACCCACCAGTTCACATTGAGTGCAAATTAGCTTCCTAAATCATGTGTGCAAGTGGCCTCTAATCAGAGGCTTTAAGGCCGCCACTTAGAGGAGAAATGTGCTAGGCTGGTTTTGCCCATGCAAATCCAACCCAGCACGCTTCTCCAGTTTTTATATTGCGAGGTAGGGGAGGAGCGAGGTATTATAAGCGTATCCCGTTTTTGGAAGGGAATCAGATGAAGAAGATGAGCGCGGCGGACTCCTGCTCGCCGGATCCCATGCAGGCAAACTCGGTGGAAACAAATGCTGTCCGGTATGCCGGCGACGAGACGTATCGGGTCATGGCGGACGCAATGCCTCAGATCGTTTGGTCCGCCGAGCCAACGGGATCCAGAGATTATTTCAATCAACGGTGGAACGAGCATACGCGAATGAATGCTGCACAGACGAAGGGCTGGGGCTGGGTGACCGCGTTGCACAAGGAAGATGCCGCTCGCTGTCTGAAAGCATGGAAAGAGGCGGCGCAAGGTCAGCAAACATTCGAGATGGAATATCGCTTGATTTGCGCGGAAGATGGATCCTATCGCTGGTTCATCGAGCGCGCCGCGCCCCTATTCGATCCTGAAGGCAACGTTATCAAATGGTTTGGGTCGTGCACCGATGTACATGACCTTAAGGTCGCGCAAGCGCAGATCGATGAACTGAACGTTCGCCTCAAGAGGGCGATGACGGAAACACATCACCGAGTCAAGAATAATCTCCAGATTATCTCCGCCATGGTCGATATTCAACTGATGAACGATCAGGACATGATCCCAGCCGAGGAGTTTCGGCGACTAGGCGCTCATGTGCAAACCCTGGCTGCGGTCCATGATCTTCTTACAAAGGAGTTGAAAGACCGCGAACCGGATCAGAGAATTTCCATCCGCGATGTGCTTCAGAAACTGGTTCCCGTCCACCAGCAGACCGCTCCCGCTTGCAGAATTCAGCCGAATATACAAGATGTTCGACTTCCTGGGCGGCAGGGAACCTCGCTTGCACTGGTGATAAACGAGCTTATCAGTAACGCTATAAAGCATGGAAGGGGAAACGTCGAGGTCATCGTCACCGAGAAAGACGAAATCACGAGCGTCGTCGTTAGTGATGACGGACCTGGTTTCATCGCTGGATTCGATGTGAAAACGGCGGCAAATACGGGGCTGGAGTTGGTCGACAACCTGGTTAGATGGGATCTCGGCGGTCATGTCGATTTTGAAAATCAACCTTCCGGCGGCGCGCATGTAAGCATCACCATTCCCAATAGGCACTTTACTCGAACGTAATGTCGCCGTGTTCCAACCGCTTAAGCCTTGCCTGCTTGAAATCTCACTTTCCAGACAGTTCGTTATGGCACGTAGTGATATTCTTATTATTGGTGGTGGGATCATTGGCCTGGCAACAGGGTATGAATTGAGCCTTCGATTTCCTCGGCTGCGTATTATCCTTGTGGAAAAGGAAAGTGACCTCGCGCTCCATCAGACCGGCCGTAATTCCGGTGTTCTCCACTCCGGCATCTACTACAAACCCGGCTCACTGAAGGCGACATTTTGCATGGAAGGAAAGCGACGTTTAGAAGCTTTCTGCCGTCGGGAATCGGTCTCCTATGCGCTCTGCGGCAAAGTAATCGTCGCAACCGATGTCGTGGAAATGCCCCGCCTTCAGGAGATCGAAGCACGAGGTATCGCCAATGGAGTTCCATGCGAACGCATCGGTCCGGAACGTTTACATGAGCTTGAGCCGCATTGCGCCGGTATCGCGGCTCTCCATGTTCCCACTACCGGAATCATCGACTACACCACCGTTTGCCGCCGCCTGTCCGAGCGATTTCAAGAGTGCGAGAACTCGATTGTACTGAACGCGCGAGTGCTCGCACTAGAGGAGGTCGGCGCGGAGGTGCTGGCGCACTCCACGAATGGCGATTTCAGTGCCGGGCTCGTAATCAATTGCGCCGGATTATACTCCGACCGCATAATGATGCTGGGGCAGGGCCGTCCGCAAGCCCAAATCGTGCCTTTTCGAGGAGAATACTTCGAACTCTTACCGGCGGCGCATCATTTTTGTCATGGACTCATCTATCCCGTGCCCAACCCTCAATTCCCGTTTTTGGGAGTGCATTTCACCCGGATGATTATGGGAGGCGTGGAGTGCGGTCCCAATGCCGTACTTGCGCTTTCGAGAGAGGGCTACCGCAAAACGGATATAGATATTCGCGATGCGTGGGAAACCCTGTCGTATCCAGGATTTCTGCGACTCGCTCGGAAGCACGGCTGGACGGGGCTGGGAGAGGTGTGGCGGTCCTTCAGCAAGGCAGCCTTCGTGCGTGCGCTACAACGGCTGGTTCCGGAGATAAGGAGCGAACACCTTATCCCCGCTCTATCCGGGGTTCGCGCACAGGCAGTGGCACCGGACGGACGTTTGCTGGACGATTTTATGATAATCGAACGACATCATAGGATCGACGTGATAAACGCTCCGTCACCCGCTGCAACCGCATCGCTCAGCATTGCCGCCACGATCGCAGACCGGGCTCAGTCGCATATCGTGTCATAGCCGCCTGGGTGCATTCGTTGCGCCTGGTATTCATAAAGAGTCCTGACGGATATATTGAGGGGATGGCCGCTATAGCCACAAGCACAGTTAAATTCGGGGCGGCGACCACATAGGTCGCCGCCCCGAATTTGTTCTACTGGATACCGCCAACAGGGGTTGGGTTACGCATTCACGGGCGGGCGATCGTTTCGGCGAACGGGACGTCCATTGTATGACGATTCCGACCGGCCCGGACGCGCGTTTTGTCGCGGCCGGCCGCTCTGTCCCCCGAAGAAAGGACGGGGATTTTGAGCCGGCTCTGGGCGGAACGACGTTTCAGGAACCGTGAAGTTTACGGCTTCTCGTCGATCGATCCGCTTCTTCAAAAGACGCTCGATATCGGCGAGATATTTCAATTCATCGACACTCACAAGGGAAATCGCTTCTCCGGTAATTCCGGCGCGACCTGTCCTGCCGACGCGATGAACATAATCTTCGGGCGTATTGGGCAGTTCGTAGTTGATGACGAAAGGAAGCTGATCGATATCCAAACCACGTGCGGCGATATCCGTAGCCACGAGGACACGTGCTTTGCCGGCTTTAAAGTCCGCCAGTGCGCGTGTGCGCTGACCCTGGCTCCGATCGCCGTGAATAGGCACCGCTTCCACGCCGTCCTGCTGAAGCTGCCTGGCTAGGCGGTCCGCGCCGTGCTTGGTGCGCGCAAAGACGAGTGCCTGCGCGATCTTCTCTTCGGCTAACAGGTAGACCAACAGATCTCGCTTGTTATCCTTACGCACGAGATACACGGATTGGGTTACCAGATCGCTTTCGGCGTTCTTTCGAGGCACGTCCACATGGGTCGGCGAGTTCAACAGTCCGTCAGCCAATCCTTTGATCTCTTCCGAAAATGTTGCGGAAAAGAGCAAGTTTTGCCTTCGAGGCGGGAGCAACGCCAAAATTCTGCGGATATCTCGAATAAATCCCATATCCAGCATGCGATCGGCTTCGTCGAGCACCAGGATTTCCACCCGGCTGAGATCGACGGTTCGCTGCTGAACATGATCTAACAGACGGCCCGGAGTGGCGACGAGGATATCGACGCCTCGGCGCAACGCGCCGATCTGAGGATTGATATTGACTCCGCCAAAGACACAGGTCGAGCTGAGCGGTAAGTGCTTACCGTACGTCCGCACGCTTTCCTCCACCTGAGCGGCTAGCTCACGCGTTGGCGTCAGAATGAGAGCTCGGACGGGACGGAACGCCTTTGGCGGGCGAACCGGACCGGCGTTTAATCGCTGCAGCAAGGGAAGCGCGAAGCCTGCCGTTTTGCCGGTGCCGGTCTGCGCTCCGGCGAGAATGTCGCGCCCTTCCAGGATCACAGGAATGGCCTGGGCCTGGACGGGAGTAGGGGTCGTGTAGCCTGCGTCTGAAAGAGCGCGCAGGAGTTCGGGTCGCAACCCGAGTGCGGCGAAAGGC
>JBBRKX010000030.1:0-13334 GCA_038231675.1 Chthonomonadales bacterium
ATGGATCTTTTGCATGAAAAATGGCGGACGTAAAGAAAGTAAGAATATTCGCGGCGATCAAAAACAACGTGCCGGGGATACCGGAACGCAAGATATTCCCATAAGGTTGTCGGGACGATGATCCGTACATGAATTCAGCTCCTCGATCGGTTCAGCAAATCAGGCGGCAGATGCCAAAGCCTACCCCATGGGGTTCGGAAGGCGGAAATTCGCCAATTTATTTCTCGGCACGAACACGCTGTTTCTATAGGGTGGCGGACATACACAGACTGTATACAGAACGCTTTGATTGATTCTACGTCCTTCCCTGTCTTTTCAGCGTCAGCAGGGTCGGTGGACGGGCAAAAGAAATCGTTCAGAGGATGAAAAGGGCTTCAGGAATCCGGCGATACCTGAAGCCCGGAGCGCAAACGGAATTTAATGTGCTTCCTACATCTTCGCGCTGGACGCGCTTTTCATCCGTCCTGCACGCCCCTTCTTGCCGTTCATGTTTTGCAGCATGGAAAGGTGCATCTTCACCGTGGGAATAGTTTGCGCAGCGAAATGCTTTATGTCCGGGTCGCTTCCATTCTTCACTTCCCGCTGAAAGAGCGCCAGCGTGGCGGCATGGTCTTCGCGTTGCGCCTTGATGTATGCGCTGTCGAACGCGGCCCCATGAAGCCGTTTGAGCCTGCTTTGCAGCGCCTCATGTTTTGCGTCCATGTCCAGCGGAAGGCTCATTATTCCTTTGCTTACGGTAATGCCCTTCAACTTTGCATCCGCCCCGGAGTGATCGCTGATCATCCGCGCCCCAAAACTTTTTACTTTGCTCCCGTTGTCTTTCGCAAGCTGGCCGAGCGCCACCTCTTCGAGGCCGCCGCGAGCGGCAGCCGTCACGAATCGTTTATCGAAAGAATTCACGGTGCCGGCGAGCGGCGGCGGCTTAGCGAACGCAGGCGCAACCACGGATACAAAGCCACAAATACCTGCCGCCATCATGGCCGGTCCAGGTCCATACTTCCTTTTCATGCTCTAACCCCTCTTTCTCACAGGCATCACATGGGCAAACCGGGCGGTCTCGCAACGCCGTATACCAGGTTATGCAAGCCCGTGGGAATACCCTGTAGGTTCGATAGGGATAGGGTCCCGATTGTTCCGTCGATTCGTCAGTGCCGGTATTCCTGACTTCCATACGCAAGATACGCGGTGAGAAAGACCAGCGGAGCCTGGTACATAACAGAAGGCTCCATGCGGATGAAGTCGTTCTGGACTTTATACGGGTCGAAGAGGAAGTCGCCGATATTCTCCGCCGGCCCGCCGACGAGGTAGCCCGGAAAGGCGCCTATCCGATTTGGATGGTCCGCGTCGGGGGTGAGCCACTTGTTGGCCGGCTCATCCATGCCGCGGTTTTCGGTGTGGAACATCACCTGTGGGCTTCGGGTCGCCCCAATGTGCTGAAGATTTGTGATGTAAGCCCACCGGGTAGGATTGCGTCCGAGCAGGTACTGCATATATTCGTCGGCCGCTTGCACATAGGAAGGCATCTCCTCTTTGGGGGCAAAGTAACTTGCCCACCAGAGCATGACCCCGGTTCGGAGCGCCACGGCGCCATCCGATCCCCAGTGGTATTGAAGTGTATGCTCGCTGCCATAAGCAAGTTTCTTGCTGGTTCGGGAGGCATCGTCGCGATAGTCGTGAACGAACTTCGCCAGCCGATCGGCATAGCTCTTGACCAGCGCACTGTCGGGCTCTTTCGACAGCATGTAGTTGTGACATACCTGGTCGGTGAGCACCTTGTAGCCCAGTTCGACCGGAGGCGAATTTTTCAGGAATGCCTCCGCGATCGCTTTATACTCCGGCTTGCCCGTGGCGCGATAGAGCGCGGAGGCCGCATGGGACTTCCACATGTTCTGGTCGCCATAGCCGGCAGGGTCGTTCGCGCCACTGTCGATACTCCCGACGCTACGGGGTTTGCCGTCCGCTCCCAGCGGCCAGGGAGCCGGATGCGCCTGCATATATTTCCAGGATTTTTCGGCCGCCTGCAGACAGCGGTCCGCAAATTTCGGATCCCAGCCGCCCTCTTTCCAGACTGCAGCGGCCCATGCCCAGGCGCTGATGGCGCACAACGTTGCGCCACTGGTGGGCTCGGCGATGCGCGTGGGCGGATCCAGCTTTTCGCCATGGTCTCCCATCCGACTGCCCATCGCGACGCGATCGAACACCGCACCATCCGCACGCTGAATGCGGAACAAAAAGTCCGTCGTGAACCGGACCTCATCCAGCAGGTCCGGCACGCCGTTGCCCGATTCCGGGATATTCAGATTATTGTCCTTCAGATACTTTTTATTCATATCCCAGGTCTGCAGCAACAGGTTATGCGCGAACACCTCGTTCTTGGTGTACTTATTCGGGTCTCCCGCATCGTACCAGCCGCCGCGCACATCGCGTGGTGTCGGATCGATCACTTTATCTCCCACGCCGCTCGCCCATACCCGGCCATCCCACTCCGCAACCTGCCCTTTCTTGGCGGTCTCGATGTCGTGGTAAGCCGCCATGGCCCACTTGCCCGCGTACTTCTCCTCGAGGTTGATGCCGGATCGCTGGTAATAGAACGCCCGAGCCGCCTCTTTGAAGACCGGCTCATAGACATTGTCGCCGATGTTGAACGGCATCGACTTTACCCCCGTCTCGGCATGATAAAGATAGTAGCGGCCCGGCGTCCGGAACGGTCCAAAGTAGACTCGGCTGATGTACTGGTTTACATTCTTGTATTGTCCCGTAGGCTCGATCGATCCCCCATCCGTCGGCACGGTATAGACCGTCTTGTCCGTCGCGGCGTCCCGTATCTCGACCGATTTCCAGGCACGTTCCCGTAAGGACGTTGCGATGGCAAGCTTCTCTTCGCTGGTGTTGTAACCGATCTGGCTGGCGATCAGATAGGTGGCGATCGGCCCCGCAAGCGGTTCCTGCCCGGTATCGGCGTCCGGCCACGAACGCGCGCCGGGATCATTCACTTCACTTGGACCCAGGCCGATCGTGATATTTTTGAGCGCCACATCGTTCGCGTCGGCCAGCCGCAACACGCCGCCCCAGTAGAAATCATCGCTGCAGAGGATCTTGAGCATAAACGTGTTGACGCCTTTATGCAGGGGAACATTGACGGCAGCCTCCGTATCCGGCTTGACCCAGCGTTTGCCGACAAATCGGCCGAGAGGCTTTCCATTCACGTACAGCGCGCCGCTGTCGCCACAGCCCCACAGCACGGTGACGTTCTGATCTTTGTCGAGCACGACATAGGAAACGAGCAGGGCCGCCACATTGGCGGCGTTGCCGAACCCCGCCTGGCCAAGATCGACATAGGGTTTCCCGTCTTTTACCGTCACGAGCCGCCAGTGGTATTTTTTGCCGTTGATCGTGGTCACGTCCTCCGCATGGGGCTTTAGCGTCGCTTCCCCGGCGAAGAGGGGCGTGTCCAGCCCGGGCCCGACCGCGGCGGCGGCGGAAACCGGAATAGGACCAAGACCGATCCAGTACGGCACGAACCCGACGGCGTCCGTCGTATAACGGGCCTGTTCGGCTTTCGCAAAAAGCGGGCTGAGCAACAACAGGGAGATCAACAACCAACGACATGAAATTCTCACCATCGATTACCTCTACTTCTTCAACCAGAAATCATCAATCCTCGGAGCGATTGTCGACCCCGATCTCATCGAAATAAATATCGTAGCGGCGCGCATCCTGGGAGTACGAAGTCAGGTCCAACTCCCACGCTGTCTTGGGATCAAACTCTTTGTTCAGCAAGTCCTTGGTTGGAATCACGACTTCATGCCATTTTCCGTCATCGATTTTCTTAACATAGTCGGCGATTTTGACGTCGTTGGATTTTTTGCGATTCGACGCGCAGACAAGGGCGATACTCGTATCCGCAGGCTCCTTTCCAGGAGCGGCATTGACCTTCATCCAGAACGATAAATTCTTATAATGGCGGATATCGATCGCCGCCTCCGGCGGCCACCAGCCGAACATGTTCCATCCGCCACCCACGTAGCCGGTTCCCTCGCCATGGAACACGATGCTGTGCTTGCCATTGTGCGCCTCTTTGTCGGTGACGCTGAAGGTATCCAGTTTCGTGTCCGGACTGGTCCAGCCTTTGCCGTTCGGGGCGAACCGTTCCCCATCCCAGATCATCAGTTTCGAAAGCGTCACCTGAGCGGAGGTCGGAGGCTCCGCCGCCGTGCATGCCGTCCCCAGCGCCAGTAGCCCCGCAAGCCCACAACCGAAGAGACGCGATCCACGTATTTGCATTTCACTTCCAGCTTTCTTCGCGTTTGGCGATCCACATGCACGCACAATATCCTCGTTCGGTAAATGCCTACAAGAAAACACTTCGAATAACAGTATATCGTGAGTCGGAAAAATACGCAATATTAGCGGTAGGGCGCACTGTGGCCACCGGTATGGGAAGCCCCGGCCTTCCGAATACAGAGCCCCTGTTTTCAGCAAGCAAAACGTGATAAGACCGTGTTGATAAAGAGACAAGCTCCGTCAGCAGACGGTGTCCGAAGGGCGATAGAGGAAAGGGCGTCGTGATCACGGCGCCCATGGCCGTAGGATCTCGTTTAGAGACCAGCCAGATGCTGAGAAAGCAACTGGAGTATAACAGGACGTGCGCTATCGATGAAGAAATGGTCTCCCGGCAACATTGCCGCTCGAAAGCGACCTGTCGTGTGTTCGCGCCAGTCGTTAATGTCCTGCACGCTCACGTCCGGATCCTTCAGGCCTCCGATGGCCATGATGGGCACGTCCAGCGCCACGTCGTCACGATACGTATAGCTTTCGCACAACTCGAAGTCGGCGCGCAACCCGGGCAGGCAGAGTTCCATCAGTTCCGAATTGTCCAGTACGGCAGTGGTGGTTCCGTTGTACTCGCGCAACTTCTGCATGAATTCCCCATCCGGCAGATTGTGCATCAGGGGATTCTCATTCGGAACATGAGGCGCCGCACAACCCGATACAATGAGGCAAGCCGGCCCCATTCGACTTTGTTTACGAAGGTGCCTGCATAATTCGAATCCGATGAGAGCTCCCATACTGTGCCCAAAAAAAGCAAAACGCTTGTCCGTATATTCGGCTAAGACGGGCGCCATGACTTCAATGAGAGAATGGATACACGTATAGGGTTGTTCGAAGATGCGCGTTTCCCTGCCGGGCGGTTGAACGCAGATCATCTCGACATTGGCCGGTAAGGCAGTCTGCCAGTTCCGGTACATCGAGGGTCCTCCCCCGGCATAGGGAAAACAAAACAGTCTTAGATTGGCGCTCGGATTAGGCTTCGGGCAAATCAGCCAGGATCCCGCAACCATTGATATCGCCATAACCCATTCTCTCCGGGTCCGCGCCCACTGCCATTGACGGCTGAATTCATGCGTTCGGTCTGCGAAATGCGAGTTCAGCAGGATCCGGTGCGAGATATGGGCGCGCCTTACTTGCTATGCGGATTCAGCAACCTGTACCGCTTCGGCGCCGGCCATACGGTTTCGGAGACTGAGGGGACGCATATCCGTCCAAACCTCTTTGACATATTCGAGGCATTCGGCCTTCAGACCGGTCTTGCCCACGTTTTTCCAGCCAAGCGGGTTCGGCATATCGGCCGGCCAGATGGAATACTGTTCTTCATGATTGACGACTACATTGTAGATCGTGTTGTCTTCATTGTCCTGGATACTCATTGCTTATCTCCTATGAAATATTTACCCGGCTCGGTTTCATTGGTCCTATCGGAAGCGGCGCTCAGGTCCGGCGAAAACCCAATCTCACCGCTCTTTTGGATACCGTCCAGATGCCGACGTAGAACCGCCGCGGCTTCGGACACATGGGGCTCACGCAACAGAGTCGTGTGTCCACCAGAAACGTCGTTTACTTCCACGCCCTCCGTCGTCCATTCTGCCCAACCCAGATCTCGGCTGGGAACTCGATAGCTATTCTGTTCCGCTACGCGCAGCACCGTAATGCTGCCTTGGAAGCGTTCCGGGACAAAATCCTTGCCTGGCCAATAACGTGCTTCCCAGGAATCGGGAGCGGGGTCCCGCACCATGGACGCAAGCCAGTTCACGAGGCAGCGTTTGGTAAAGCTTGCTATCCGCGTCGTCCGCGTCAGGACACTCGCGGCAGAATTTGCGATGGATCGGCGGACGCCGTTTTTCCACCAACCGAAGCGGGTGCGGGTATTCTGCTCGGGCCAGGCGTCGAAACTGACCAGGAGCGCCACATCTTCCCCGGTTGCCTGAAGCTGCACGGCCATTTGAAAAGCCAGATGGGCTCCTTCGCACATTCCTCCCAGACAATAAGGGCCAATCGGTTGAATGGTGCGCATCGCTCGAATATAGGTAGTCGCGAGATCCAGCATTTCTTGCGGAGTAGAGGGTTTCTCTCTGGAAATAGGCTCCTGCGACTGAAGAACAAAGAGGGGCTGATCGGCTCCCAGTTGGCGGCCCAGCGCCACATAGCCCAGAGCATTCGCGTCCTGAGCCGCGACGCAGAAGAGAGGAACCCGCGCCAATCCCGGACGTACGGGCGTTATGGTCGCCACATTGCCTCGGGTCGCCGTGTCCGCATTCGACTCCAGTGCGCTTGCGATCGCGCTTACGGTAGCCGATTGAAAAAGGAGTTGGAGGGGCAGTTTCTTTCCGAAGGTACGTTCGATCTCGGCTACCAGACGGACGGCAAGCAGGGAGTGGCCGCCCAGATCGAAGAAGTTGTCGTTTGCTCCGACCGTGGGAACGCCCAACACATCCGAGAATATTCTCGCCAACCCTTGCTCACAGGGGGTCCGGGGCTCGATATATGCATCCTCTGCATTCACCCCCAGATGGTCAGGAGTCGGAAGTGCCTTGCGGTCCACCTTT
Organism: Chthonomonadales bacterium; assembly: GCA_038231675.1. GTDB lineage: Bacteria > Armatimonadota > Chthonomonadetes > Chthonomonadales > Chthonomonadaceae > JBBRKX01. The sequence goes on from JBBRKX010000030.1 coordinate 6,885, forward strand.
CCATTGGCGGTCAAAGGCAGTGCATCGAGCACAACGAACGCAGACGGAACCATGTACTCTGGAAGCGCGGAGCGCAAACGCTCGCGCAACGCGGATACAGATATCTGGACGCCTGAGCTCACAAGATAAGCCGCCAGACGCTTATCGCCTGGAGAGTCCTCGCGCACCACCACCACCACATCCGAAACGCCCTCTTGAGCACGCAGAGCGCTCTCGATCTCGCCAAGCTCGATACGGAAACCACGGATCTTTACCTGAGCGTCCCCACGACCCACGTACTCGATATCCCCGTCCGCCAGATAACGACCAAGATCCCCGCTACGATACAGACGAGACCCCCCCTCCCCACGGAAAGGATCCGGTACAAAGCGCTCCGCAGTCAAAGCAGCACGGCCAAGGTAACCACGCGCGAGACCCGCCCCACCCACATAGATCTCCCCCGTCACACCTATCGGAACGGGCTGCATACGAGCGTCCAGAAGGTAAACCTGCAAGTCCGCAAGCGCACCACCGATCAGGCTCCCATGACCCGAAACGTCCCCATGGGTCACAGGACGATACGTCACATGAACCGTCGTCTCCGTGATACCGTACATGTTGATCAAACGCGTGTCCGAAGTCCCGAAAAGAGCGTACCAGCGCGCAAGAGTCGCCGCCTCCAGAGCCTCCCCTCCGAAGATCACACGGCGCAGAGACAATCCCCGACCCGCAGCCTCAGACGGGATCGCCGCCAGGAGCTGACGAAACGCCGAGGGCGTCTGGTTGAGAACCGTCACCCCCTCCTCCACAAGCAAATCGTAAAAGGCTTCGGGCGAGCGCGACACGAGGAAGGGCACGATCACAAGCTTGCCCCCGTACAGCAGCGGCCCCCACAACTCCCACACCGAAAAGTCGAACGCGAGCGAGTGGAAGAGCGTCCACACATCCCCAGGGCCGAACGCAAACCATGCCTGCGTGCTCGCCATCAAGCGCGTCACATTTGCATGTGTCACACCAACGCCCTTGGGCCGCCCTGTGGAGCCGGAGGTGTAGATGACATACGCGAGGTGGTCGGGCAGCGTGTGCGAGGGGAGGTTGTCGCAGGGTTGGGCGGCGAGGGTCGCGTCGTCGAGGGAAAGCACGCGAACGTTCGCAGTCGGGAGGACGCCTTCTTTGCTCACGACGATCTTCATGCCTGCGTCGGCGAGCATGTAGGCGAGGCGCTCGCTGGGATAGGCAGGATCCATGGGGACATACGCGCCTCCGGCCTTTAGGATGCCGAGCACGGCGACGAGCATGTCGAGGGAGCGCTCCAGGCATATTCCGACGAGCACGTCGGGTCCGACGCCGTGGGCTTTGAGGGCATGGGCGAGTTGGTTTGCGCGTGCATTGAGCTGTGCGTAGGTGAGATGGGTGTCTTCCAAGACGACGGCGACGGCTTCGGGAGCGGTGTGTGCCTGCTGTTGGAAGAGGGTATGCAGACACTGCGCGGTTGGGAAGACGTTGTGGCCTGGGTTCCATTCGACGAGCAGTTGTTGGCGCTCGGGTTGGGTGAGAAGAGGCAGGCTTGAGATAGGCTGGTTGGGATCTGCGACGATGCCTTCGAGCAGGGTCTGGAAGTGGCCTAGCATGCGCTCGATGCGCTCGCCATCGAAAAGGTCCGTATTGTATTCCAGAGAGCCGACCAGTTGCCCTCCGCTCTCCGCGAGCGCAAAATTAAGGTCGAACTTTGCGGTAACGCTTTCCCTGCCCAAACTCTGAACGCGTAAGCCTTCTATTTCCATTCCGCTATTTGATGCGTTTTGGACCGTGAAGAGAGCCTGAAAAAGAGGTGCATAGCTGAGACTGCGTTCAGGCTTGAGCTCTTCTATAAGCTTTTCAAACGGTAAGTCCTGATGGGCATAGGCCCCCAATGCCGCCTTGCGTGTCCGCTTCAAGAGTTGGGTAAAGGTTGGATCACCGGACAAATCGCCTCGGATCGCGAGCGTGTTCACAAAGAAGCCGATGAGGCCTTCCGTCTCCGACCGTGTGCGGTTGGCGATAGGCGTGCCGATGACGATGTCTTCCTGGCCGCTATAACGAGACAGCAGAGTCTGGAAAGCCGTAAGCAGCGTCATGAAAAGCGTCGTGTCTTCACTCTGTCCCAGGAGTTTCACCGATTGTGACAACTCGACGGGAAGAGCAAAAAACTTACGGGCGCCCTGGAACGTCTGAAGGAGTGGCCTTGGTCGATCGGTGGGCAACTCCAACAGTGCAGGCGCACCGCTCAGATGGCTGCTCCAATAAGAAACCTGACGCTGAAGTTCCTCCCCCTGAAGCCACGTACGCTGCCAGGCAGCATAGTCCGCATACTGGATCGCAAGCTCAGGCAAAGGGCTCGCGTCCCCATGAGAATACGCCTCGTAAAGCGACTTGATCTCCCGCGTCAATACTCCGCGAGACCACGCATCCGAGACGATGTGATGCATCGAAAGCAGAAGAATATGCTCCTGCGCTCCAAGACGCAGCAGGCTCGCCCGAAAGAGAGGACCATGAGACAGATCGAAGGGGCGCTGTGCTTCTTCGCGCGTGTGCCGCTTCACTTCCCGATCCCGCTCATCCGCCGTCAGTTTGCTCAGGTCCGTCACCGGCATGGGCACGTTTTGCGCGGGACGAATGATCTGGGTGGGTGCGCCGTCGAGGGTGCTGAAGGTCGTTCGCAGCACTTCGTGGCGTCGTACGATCTCCGTGAGGGTGCGCGAGAGCGCGTTGACATTGAGCGGTCCCGTGAGTCGTTCGGCGGAGGGAATGTTGTAGAGTGTGCTTTCGGGATCGAACTGATCGAGGAACCACAGGCGTTGCTGCGAGAAGGAGAGGGGCAGAGCGCCGTGTCTTGGCACGCGCACAAGCGAGGGAGCGGCGAAGCTTTCTTCTCCCTGGGCCTCTTCGACGCGGAGTGCGAGTTCGGCGATGGTGGGGGCTTCGAAGAGAGCGCGCAGCGGCACTTCGACGAGGAAGGCTTCGCGCAGGCGTGAGATCACCTGCGTCGCAAGCAAAGAATGACCCCCAAGCTCGAAGAAGTTCGCATGTACGCTCACGGTTTCCAGACGAAGGATCTCACACCAGATCTCCGAAACCCCCGTCTCCACCGGAGTGCGAGCAGACACATGCTCCACATCGCTCTCCGAACCACTTCCCTCCGGAGCAGGCAGTGCCTTGCGGTCCACCTTCCCATTGGCAGTCAACGGCAGCGCAGCGAGCACAACGAATGCAGTCGGAACCATGTACTCCGGAAGACTCGAACGCAGATGATCCCGAAGCGCGGAGGGCGATATCTCCACCCCTGCCTCGCTCACGAGGTAAGCCACCAGACGCTTATCCCCCAACACATCCTCACGCGCCAAAACAACCGCTTCGCGAATGCCCCCCTGAGCCAACAACACACTCTCGATCTCACCAAGCTCGATGCGGAAACCACGCACCTTCACCTGCGTATCCCCACGACCCACGTACTCCAGGTTCCCGTCTCCTCGGTAACGACAGATATCCCCCGTACGATACAAACGAGACCCCGCTTCGTTGCCAAAGGGGTTGGGTACAAACTTCTGGGCCGTCAGATCCGAACGGTTCAGATACCCACGCCCAAGACCCGCTCCCCCGATGTAGAGCTCGCCGGAGACACCCAACGCCACAGGCTGCATCCGAGCGTCGAGAACATACAACTGCGTGTTCGCGATAGGACGACCGATCGGAACTCCACCGCCCTCTATCGTCCCCGTCGCCTCGCACGTATACACACAGCATCCCACCACCGTTTCGGTGGGACCATACTCGTTGATCACCCGAGTGCCGGGAGCATGTGTGCCCCAGAAGCCCACCTGATCCCACAACAGCGCTTCCCCACCCACCACGAAAGCATGCGTGCGACCACACGCTTCTTCCTCGCCTAACTCATGGCGCAGCAGGTCGAGGTGCGCGGGAGTGATCTTGACGAGGCTCATGTTGTCGTGGGCGCGCAGCAGACCCGAGAGCGCTTCGATGCCCGACGCTTCGGAGGCAAGCCACGCGCACTTGCCCACCAGCAGAGCGGGCAGGAGGCTGGTGACGGTGAGATCGAAGGAGAGCGAGGAGTGCACCGGAGAGCCCTCCCCATTTGCGACGTCATAGGCAGCCGTGGCCCAGTGGAGATAGTTGGCGAGCCCCGCGTGTCTTATGAGCGCTCCCTTGGGTTTGCCGGTCGTGCCGGAGGTGTAGATGACGTACGCGATGTCTTCGCCGCCTGCCGCACACACGGGATTGGCCGTGCTCTCGCCCGCAAACATCGCCGCATCGGTATCGAGGCTGAGCACGAAGGCGCTTGAGCTTGGCAGGGCGTCGAGGCAGGCTTCTCGGGTGAGCAGCACGGGTGTCTGGGTATCTTCGAGCATGAAGGCGAGGCGCTCGAGGGGATAGGTGGGATCGAGGGGGACATACGCCCCGCCTGCTTTGAGGATACCGAGCAGTCCCACGACCATTTCCAGGGATCGGTCGATGCACAGTCCGACGAGGACATCGGGTCCGACGCCGAAGTTTTGGAGGGTGTGTGCGAGTTGATTTGCTTGTGCGTTGAGCTGGGCATAGGTGAAAGACTGGTCCTCGAAGACGACGGCGATGGCATCGGGCGTGCGCTCGACCTGTGCTTCGAAGAGGGTATGCACGCAGGTAGCGCCCGGATACCGGGTATCGGTGTCGTTCCATTCCACCAGCAATTGCCGGCGCTCGGCTTCCGTAAGCATCGGCAGGCGAGAAACAGGCTGTTCGGGATCCGCGACGATTCCTTCGAGAAGTGTCTGGAAGTGCGTAAGCATCCGTTCGATGCGCTCACTATCGAAGAGGTCGGTATTATATTCCAGTGCGCCTACCAATTTGCCGGCGCGCTCCGCGAGGGCAAGTTGCATATCGAACTTCGCTGTGACGCCGGCAGCCCCAAGCGATTGGGTCTCAAGACCTTGCAGTTGCAGGGCATCCCCAGGAGCGTTTTGTAGCGAGAACGTTACCTGGAAGAGCGGTGAATGGCTGAGACTGCGTTCCGGACGAAGCTCCTCGACCAGCTTTTCGAACGGCAGATCCTGATGCGCATACGCCCCTAACGCGGTCTCTCTTACCTGCTTCAAAAGTTGGTTAAAGCTTGGATCGCCCGATAGATCGCCACGAAGGGCCAGCGTATTCACAAAGAAGCCGATGAGGCCTTCCGTCTCCGCCTGTGTGCGGTTTGCGATGGGCGTGCCGATGACGATGTCTTCCTGGCCGCTATAACGAGATAGCAGAGTCTGGAAAGCCGCAAGCAACGTCATGAAGAGCGTCGTGCCTTCGCGCTTGCCTAGCGCCTTTAGTCTCTCGTTCAACTCGGCGGATAATTGGATGCTCCTCTGCGCTCCGCGGAACGTTTGTACAGCAGGGCGTGGTCGATCCGTGGGGATTTCAAGGAGGGCTGGAGCGCCTTCGAGATGATCCTTCCAGTAATTAAGTTGGCTATCGAGAACTTCGCCCTGGAGCCACTCGCATTGCCAGGCAGCATAATCCGCATACTGGACGGGCAACTCGGGTAATGGAGAGGGACGGCCTTGCGAGAACGCATTATACAGCGCATGCAAGTCGCGTCGCAGCACGCCGATCGACCACCCGTCCGCGACGATATGATGAATCGTAAGAAGCAGAATGTGCTCCTCCGCATCCAATCGCAATAATCCTGCACGGAACAGTGGACCGCGTTGCAGATCGAACGGAAGTCGCGCTTCGTCATCGATAAAACGGCGTGCCTCATTTTCGCGATCTTCCCTACCGAGCACACTCAGGTCAATAATCTGTAACGACCAGTTCCCCGGAGCCTGAACCACCTGAACAGGCTCATTATCGACCAGATGGAACGTTGTCCGAAGCGATTCATGACGTTGGATGAGCTCGCTCAGACTTCGCTCCATGGCAATCTCATCTAGCGGCCCGGCCAGTCGAATGGCGCTTGGAATGTTATACAGTGCGCTGCCAGGCTCAAATTGATCGAGGAACCAGAGACGTTGCTGTGCAAAGGAGAGCGGCAATCTGTCTTCACGCGACACTCGGCTCAAAAGCGGACGTTGCGTTATCGATCCCGCGACCGCTTCCGCTTCGAACCGCTCAGCAAGTCCGGCAATAGTAGGCGCTTCAAAGAGAGAACGCAACGGCAAATCCGCCAGGTCCTGACGGAACCACGCGGGTGTGATCGAGCCGCCAATGCGCGCCTCGCCATGCGCCGCCTGGCGATCACCAACGATGGTGGAAATGAACGACGATTTGCCCGCGCCGTTCGGACCGACGAGCGCGACGAAGTCGTTGCGCCGCAGCGTGGCGGTAAAGTCGTCAACCAGGACGCGGCCAGGAACGTCCACACGAAGGGCATCGATCGCGATGACCTGATCGCCGCCGCGATCCGCGATGTCGAAATGAAGCGTCATCGCCGCCGGATCACCCGGTGGA
>JBBRKX010000031.1:0-13332 GCA_038231675.1 Chthonomonadales bacterium
AAAGAAGTGGGGCACGATGCAGAGCGTGCTCAGCTCCCGATCCCGCATGGAACGCGTTGTAGACGATATCGTTTTCGACTTCGTCGTCAAGCCCCGCCTCAGCCAGGAGCGCGGGACCGCCATGCTGGTCGCGTCCAGCATCTATGAGGCCTGCAAATATTATGCGCTGTTCCAGAAGGCCGCGCTTCGAGGCAAGGTCGCGATCGTCACCTCCTACAATCCGCAAACCAGAGACATCACCACCGAAGCCACGGGCGCGAATACCGATACGGATAAGGAGTTCATCTACATCACGTATACCGAACTGTTGAAAGATGTGGCGGCAAACGGTCAGACGACAAAAACCGAGACGTACGAAGAGGAAGCAAAGCGGAAGTTCAAAGAGGAACCCGCCAATATGAAGCTGTTGATCGTGGTGGACAAACTGCTCACCGGCTTCGACGCGCCGAGTTGCACCTATCTCTACATCGACAAGAGCATGCAGGACCACGGCCTATTCCAGGCTATCTGCCGCACCAACCGGCTCGATGGCGAGGACAAAGAGTTCGGCTACATCGTGGACTACAAGGACCTGTTCAAGAAGGTGGAAAACGCGATTGCGGTCTACACGTCCGAACTGGAGGACAGCGGGACGGGCGGAAGCGACCCGAACATTCTGCTGAAAGATCGCCTGGCCACGGGGCGGGAGCGTCTGGACATCGCGCTCGAAACCGTCGCGCTCCTCTGCGAGCCGGTGAAACCGCCCGGCACGGATCTGGAGCACATCCACTACTTCTGCGGCAACACGGAAATACCCGAGGACCTGAAAGCGCACGAGGCCCAGCGTATCGCGCTTTACAAGGCGACGGTCGGGCTCGTGCGCGCCTATGCGAACATCGCCGACGAACTGGAAGCGGCCGGTTACACGGTCACCGAGGTCGACGGCATCAAACATCAGGTCGACCGCGCCGTCAAGCTGCGGGAAGTGATCCGGAAAGCCAGCGGCGAGACACTGGACTTAAAGGTCTATGAAGCGGATATGCGGCACTTGATAGACACCTATATCGAGGCCAGCGAACCCCGCAAGATCTCGCCCTTCGACGACCTTACGCTGCTGGAACTGATTGCAAAGCAGGGTATCGCCGAGGCGGTCAATGGGCTGCCGGAAGGAATCAAAAACGATCGGCAAGCCGTCGCGGAAACCATTGAGAACAACGTTCGCAGCAAGATCATCCGCGAGCATCTGAATGACCCGGCGTTCTACGAGAGCATGTCCGCCGTGCTCGATGAGATTATCGCCACACGCAAAGCAAAGGCGATTGAATACGAGGAGTATCTGAAGCAGATCGCCGAACTGGCGCGCAGGGTAGAGGCGGGCCAGGCGGACGATACGCCACCCGCGCTGAATACGCCGGGCAGGCGCGCCCTGTACAATAACCTTGTGGCGGAGTCGCCGGCTCCTTATGGGGATGCGGCGAAAGAAGCGGCGCTGGCGCAGGCCATGGAGATCGACGAATCCGTGCGGCGCGAACGTCCGGACAACTGGCGCGGCAACGATGCCAGGGAAAGAACCATCAAGCGCGCCCTGTATAAAGTGCTGAAGCACGAGGCGGAGGTAGAGCGTATCTTCCCCATTATCGTGCAGCAGCGGGAATATTGATGGTCACGCAGATCGCACTGGGCGAAATCGTGGTGGATGTAGTCAAAAAGGACATCAAGAACATCCATCTCAGTGTCTACCCCCCAACGGGGAAAGTGCGGATCTCCGCGCCCGCCCGCCTGGACAACGACACGATTCGTGTGTTCGCCCTGTCCCGGCTGGGCTGGATCAAGCGGCAACAGAAGAAGCTTTGCGCCCAGGAGCGCGAAACGCCCCGCGAATACCTTGATCGCGAGAGCCACTATGTGTGGGGAAAACGCTACCTGCTGAAAATTATCGAGAAGGATGCCGCTCCGGAAATCACCTTGACGCCCCGCCGGATGCAGCTTCAAGTGCGCCCCGCAACAGATCGCCGGAAGAAGCAAGAGATCCTCGAAGCCTGGTACCGTGAAACGCTCAAAGTCGCCGTCGCCCCACTGATCGCTCGATGGGAGCCGATTTTAGGCGTAAAGGTGGAACGCTTTGTTGTGCGGCGAATGAAAACCAAATGGGGAAGCTGCAGCCCCGGTTCCGGGCACATACGCCTCAACACCGATCTAGCGAAGAAGCCGCCGGAATGTCTGGAATATATCCTCGTCCATGAGATGGCTCACCTTCTGGAGCCCACGCACAACGCCCGCTTCGTCACCCTGATGGATCGCTTCATGCCCCGCTGGCAGTTCTACCGCGCCGAGTTGAACAGGCTGCCCGTACGACACGAAAACTGGATTTATTGACTATCTATGTCCGGCCTTCGGCGCTCCTCAAATAAAAACGATGAAGGATTATTCGATTGTGGCCGTAGAATAAAAGACATAGAATGTCCGGCCAATATCTGTTTGGATGGAGAGATTTTTAAAAGATGAAATGAAATGGGCGGCAGAGGAGTCCAGTTATGCTCAAGAAGCGGCAACGATGCAGATAGCTTTTCTGGAGGCTCCGGACTTTACGGATGTAGTCGAGGAATACTTCGGCACAGACGATCATTACAGGCGATTGCAGCAGCACCTTGCGATAAACCCTGGAAAGGGCACGGTGATTCCGGGGACGGGGCACATTCGTAAAGTCAGATGGGCGGACCCGCGCAGAGGACAAGGGAAAAGTTTCGGCCTTCGGGTATTGTACATTTATGTGCCAGAGGTCAACTATATCGTGATGCTGGACGTTTATGATAAAGGCGAAGCTGATGACCTATCCCCGCACCAGAAGGTTCTTTTGAAGAAGATAGCGGAAGCCACACGTAGGGATGTTTTGGCTTTGCGCTAAGGAAAGCAGGCAATGAGAAAAGAACGTCCTCCCTTATTTGATAGGTTGAAAAAGGGCCTTGAAGACGTCGGCAGGGGTGCACGCGGTGAGATCCAGTTAAAGAGCACCCTCGTAACCGTGTCCGACGAAGAAATTACAACGGAGTTTGGCCCAATGGTTCCCGGCTCTGCAATGCTCCTGCCGCCTGGGGCTATCCCCTTCGATAAGACTATTGAAGATGAAGAGACGGAAAAGATTCGGAAGACCGCCAACTTTTAGATCCCTGGCATAACAGTTTGAACTTTGAACGCCTGAAGGGCAATCTCTGGTCTTTGAGGATAGACGCGGATTACCGGGCGCTCGGCAAAAAAACCAATCCCAATATTAGGGCCATGCTGTTCTCACAACGAAATGCCCTTTTGCGGCCGAATGGCGGGGGAATGCGCGGAGCGCAGGGGGCCGGGCCTCGGGGCGGCGCGCAGCGCCCCCAGCGGAGCAATTCATTGCGCCGATCGTTCATTGCTCCGCTCCTTAACCGAGGATCATTAGCGGAAGCCACGGGCGAGGGAGCCGATGAGGAGCATCCAGCCGTTTGCGAGGACGAAGAGCAGGAGCTTCGCCGGCAGCGACACGACTACGGGCGGAAGCATCATCATCCCCATGCTCATGAGGGTGCTGGCCACGACCATGTCGATCACGAGGAACGGCAGGTAGATGTAGAAGCCGATAATAAAGGCCGTCTTCAATTCGCTGGTGAGGAAGGCCGGGATCAAGGTGATCAGGCTGACGTCGTCGGGCGTATTCGGCTTCGGCGCTTTGGACAGGTTCACAAAAAAGATCAGGTCGCTGGTGTAGGTCTGGCGGATCATGAAGCTGCGCATCGGCTTCTCCGCCTTATCCATCGCCTGCGGGAGGGTGATCTTATTAGCGAAATAAGGCTCCAGCGCGTCGTCGTTGACCTTTTTGAAGGTCGGCTGCATAATAAAAAAGGTGAGGAAGAGCGCCAGACCCACCATCACCTGGTTCGGCGGGATCTGCTGGGTGCCAAGAGCGCTGCGAAGGATCGAAAAGACGATGATGATCCGGGTAAACGCCGTCATCATCAGCATAATCGATGGCGCGAGCGTCAGGATCGTCATCAGGAACAAGACCTGCAGCGTGACCGCAACATCCTTGGGGCTCTTCGCGGTCCCTACCCCGATCGAGAACTTCGGGATCGCAACGCCCTGCGCCCGGGCCTGCATGGCGGAAACCACGGCGCACAGAAGCAGCGTCGCCACACCCACCCAGAGCGACTTATTCCGCACCAGCCCCAGCGTCACGGCCCTGATCCGGCGGCCGAGACGATCCCAGATGGCCCTGGAGCGCTGGCGAGCCGCGGCATTCTTTCCCGATTTTCGTCCGTTACTATGCATGCTTCAAGCCTTCCTCAACCCGCTGACAAATCACTTCGACACGCGACAGACCTAAGAAAAGTCGTTTTCCGCTTCCTGGACCGTTCGGAGGCGTTGGGTCCTACGGGACAGCGAATCGCCGGTGTCGCGCATGACATTATCCAGCGCGCTTACCACCGCCGACGACGGAAGGTCGTCCGTGGCGAGATCCAGGCCATCCATGTCGGCGGCCGCCGCCTGAAGCATCGACCGGAAGTCGTTGGTCTCCAGCGAGGCATTCTCATGGAACTCGGTTAGAACGCTGACGCCGTTCGCGGTCGCTCCCACCAGCAGCATCCGCCCACGCACTTCGATCAAATGGATGTTCGCGCCGCCGATCGGCACCGATTCCACCACACGGATGCTTCCGCCGCGCTCACGGGCATTGTTCAGGTTGAAGCTTCCCAGCAGCGCACGCGTCAGTCCCAGACCTTTTCCGCCGCTCTTCGGAGCCGCACGTCGGTTCGCGCCAAGCGCCGTCAGCATGGCGGGAAGCTTGCCGTGTCGCTCCTGATGCTTTCGGACCAGGCGCAGCACGCCGATGGTCACCAGCAGAATCGGCGCCAGATAGACGATCATCTTCCAGGAATCGCCGATCGCGGCCACCGGATTGTCCTGCGTATGGTCGCCGGGCCCTCCGACTTTCGCGCCGGCATCGGTGTCGGGCTTCGTGTCCTTCAGGAAACCGCTTGCGGCGGAGGTCGGCGGGGTCGTTTTAGCGATCGGCGCATGGGATGCCGCAGGAGTGGATGAAATCACTTTTGGCGCGACAACGGCGGTGGGATGTGCGGGCAACGCCGGTGGGATCGCCACCGGAGGGAGGACAGGCGGCGTGGATACGACGGCCGTGGGCGCCGGAGAAGACGCCGCCGTGAGACCGCTCAAAAACTTGTCTTTGATCCAGCCGATTTTGCCGCTGTGAAACCGTACCTGAGCCCAACCGTCGCGGCGCTCCAGGACCGGCACGCGCTTGCCGCCATCCACCATCATCAACCGTGCATGGTCGGAGCCCGGACCGTCCCGAACGATGATGCCCTCGCCGCTTATCATGGCCGTGGCGCTGCTCCCCTGCCCGGTGACAGGCGCGGAAGCAACGGTTTGTGCCACACCGGAACCTCCATGCTTTTCTTGCCAGCGCTGTACCCAGGCCGCTTTCTCGGCGGCGCTGTCCGCGCGAGCGGCAGGCGCTATCGCCGGAACAGCGAGGCACATCATGAGACTACATTGGACGAACGGGCGAAGGACTGCATTCATAACGTTACCGGCCCTTTCCAAGCCCGGAGACACGGTCTGCGGGGCTGATGATTTCGGTAAGGCGAAGGCCGAAGTTATCTTCAATGACCACCACTTCTCCTTTTGCGATGAGTCGCCCATTCACCAGAAGGTCGACAGGCTCTCCCGCAACGCGGTCCAATTCGACGATAGAGCCGGACGCAAGTTCCAGCACGTCTTTGATCAGCATGCGGACTCGACCAAGCTCCACCGTGACATCCAGTGGGATGTCCATGATGAGTTCCATGCCGCGCGGGTAGTGCGCCTCGGAGGGCGAGACGGGGAAATTTCCCACAGGAGCGGCGGTGAACGAAGAGCCTACGCCACCCATCTTGGGAGCCGGGGGCTCGCCGACCGAACTCAATTCCCCGAGCATGGCGGCAAGATCGTCCTCGGAGATGCCCAACCCGTCGGAGCCCCCATCCGCGTCCTGGGCATCCGGCGCAAGGATTTGAACGAATCCAAGGGGCAGAACCAGCGTAATTTCCGAATCGATCACATCCGGGATCGAAAGCACATACTTGACCTGTGCAAGCTCGGTTTCCAGTGCGAAAACCGGTGGGAGAGAGATCAAGCCCATGTGGGATTGGCATGTTTCGATCTCAAAGACGTGCCCTGTCGTATTCGTCAGAGCGATGGTCAGGCCATGCGCCAGGCCCGTGACGGCGTTTGAAAGGCTTTCGACCTGCGCGTCCGTGGCATCGTTCACCGGCTCCAGGCCAGGGTTGCCCGCGATTAAATCGACGCAGACATAACTGAGGTCGGCTCCGAGGAGTATCACACCTTCGATCGGCACGGGCAGGCTCAGGCTAAAGACCGTCTGATGAACGGTGTCCACGCGCTCGAGGATCGATTGGATCGGTATCCACTGCACTTCCGGGGCCTCGAGCATCACCTCGCGGTTAAGCTGTTCCGAAAGAGATAAGGATAGGCTCGCGCTGATATCGCCGAACAGGTCGGTCAGAACGCTCCTTTGAATTGGGGACAGGTCTGGCATCGGGAACCTCCACAGAAAAAGGGATCAAAATCTAAAATAGTCGCTTTACAGGTCGGCGGGTTGGAAACAGGCGATGAAATGTTTGCGCGCGTTGCATCCCCGCCGTCATCAATCCGTGGGCAAAGGAAAGTCCGGCGCCTCCATATTTCCGTTCACGCGACTGATATAAACGGCCAGCATCTTCCCGCGGATACCGGGTTTGCCGTAGAACTTCACGTTGTTGCCGACGAGCACTTCCGCTTCTTCGCTTGGGCCGCGATCCAGCGTAATGACATCGCCGACCTTGAGTTCAAGCAATTGCTCCACATCGAGGTTGGTGTTGCCGAGCCGCACTTTACAGGTGACCTGCGTTCTTTCGAGTCGCCTTGCCAGCACTGCGGCATACTTGCCGGTGTTCTTCTTCACGCCGTTGGAGAACCAGCGTTGCGCGCTTAACTTGGGTGTGATGGGTTTCAGCAGCAAGTAGGGAATACAAAGGCTCATCGCGCCTCGAAGCTCACCCACCTTGATCTCGAAAAGGATCGAAACGACGACGTCGTTCGGCGGGACGATCTGTACGAACTGACTCTGCGTCTCCATGCTTTCCCGCTTGGTATTGAACTGCGCGATGCCTTCCCATGCGGTATGGAAATCCTTCAATGCCCGCGCGATAATGCTTTCCGTGAGCGCTTTTTCAATATCCGTAAGGATGCTGGAGCTTTTGACCATGCTGCCGGGCCCACCAAGCAGACGATCGATCATGGAAAGAATAACATTGAATTCGACCTCGAGGATCGCCTGCCCGGCAAGCGGCGCCATGCTGAAAACGTTGATGATGCTATTGGTGAGAGAACGCATGTACTCTTCGTACGGGATCTGCTCCACCGAGACGAGGTCTACATGGACAGGTACGCGAAGGTAGGCGGAAAGGGAGGAAGAAAACAGGCGCGCAAAGGTCTCATGCAGCATCTGCATGGTGCGTAGCTGATCCTTGGCGAACTTGTCCGGGCGCCGGAAGTCGTAGACTTCGTAGGAAAACGGCCCTTTATTGTCTCGCTTACTCGGCATTCCCATCGACGGAGACGGGGCGCTCTTGGCGTTTTCTCGCCCGGGACTCGGCGAGGAAGAACTGGGAGTTTCGTCTCCACCGTCAGTCAGGGAAGCGAGCAATGCTTCTATTTCGGCTTGGGAAAGGATTTCTGCCACGATGGCTCCTCGCTGGAAGGAAGAGGGAAAGGGAAACAGGTTTCGAGATCGACCGGTTGCGTAGCTTCCCGTATCATTATCGGCCGGCTCGGAAATCTTCCTCAGTATTTTTTCGGGTATTTTCAAAAAAAACCTGGGGCATGGAGACAATGGCGAGTGATGGGGGCGTGACGGGGTGCGGATCGGCAGAGCGAGAAGAAGATTTTTGCGGTGATGATCCGCGCTAATCTTCCAGAGGAATGGCTTTGCGCACGAGGACATTGTCCTCTCTGGTGATGGCCGTGATGCTTCGGACTCCGTGGTTCAATAGATAGAGGCGCGCTTCCGCCAGCCCCATGCCTACTTCGGAGGCGCGGTGACTGTCGTCGCCAAAGCAGAAGGGCACGTTCATTTCCGCGGCGCGACGGACCAGCCAGGGCGCCGGGTAAGGGTTGGGAAGCCCTTTCCGCCAACCGGCGGTATTCAGGTCGAGGATGACGCCGGTCTCCCTGCAAGCTTCCAGCGCGAGATCGGCGGCCGCGCGTATGCGCGGCGTTTCGAAAGCTTCCAGTGCAAATCCCCCTTCTCGCGCCTTCTTGGTCACCAGATCCAAATGCCCCACGACATCCGGCCGGAGCGCCACGATCATTTCCGCAACCGTACGATAATATTCCACGATGAAGGGTTCCAGCCCGCCGCACACTTCCACGGCTTTAAGATACTCTTTGACTTCCCCATCGATCTGCTCCTCGCGCACGTAATGCACGGAGCCAACGCAATAATCGAACGCGGGATCTCCGGAGGGAGCACGACTTTCCCGGTATGCGCGCATTCTTCCCACATAGGATGCCGTAGGCACCACTTCGGCTTCAAAGCCTTTCAGAACAATGAGGCGGTCCGCGAACTCCTGGACCAGTGTCGGCAACATGGCTCTATAGTTCATAAAGTCAGCCGCGATCTTGCCGGCGTCCCATCCACGCCGGATCTCTTCCGGATAGAGAAATCGGGACGCGCCGCGCGGGGCATGCTCGCTGACACCGAAGGTTTGAAAGCCGGCATCGACGGCCGCCGTCAGGATCGAGCGCAACGATCCTTCCGCATGATCGCAAAATTCGCCGCTATGTCCCCCATGCAGCGACACCATCCACGGAAAACGCGGTTTTACTTTGGAAGTCATGGCTGTTCCTTTCTCAGATCCGATCTGCCGTCACGGCAGCGTACACGCCACGTTTATTCAGGATAGAACCTGATATTTGGCTGGAACCCGCATCAGGTGCGGCGCGTCTTTTCCTTATGAGCGATGGATGCGCTTGCCCGCAATCAGCGTGGAACGACGCCAATGGAGTTACGTTCAGGCTCCCACTCAATAATGAGCTTACCTGAAAGCGACGTGAGGAAAAATAATGAATAGGGATAAATTAGAGACTTCTACTTGTCATTGTGGCGCGGACGGATTGGTTCACTCCGTGGTATGCGGAAGCCATCACACCGGCGAATTTATGGCCGCTCCCACGGCCGTCTACCGTGCTTCACGGCGGGATTTTCTGCGCCGCGCCATTGTGGGCGGAATTACGGTAGCCACCCTGCCTCTGCTGGGTGCGGAGGCTTACGCCGATCCTTTCACCCCGAGTGTCGCGGATCAGAAGAAGATGGGCGATCAGGCGGCGCAGCAGGTGCTTCAAAAATATCATGTGGTCACCGACAGTCGATCTGGAGCGTTCGATCGTATCGGCGCAAAGCTTGTGAATGCGCTCAGTCCACGAGATCGCGGTCCCTGGGACTATCGCTTTCATGTGATCGACAGCAAAGAGATCAATGCGTTTGCGGTGCCCGGCGGGAACATGTTTATGTTCACCGGCTTGATGGACCGCGTGCAATCCGATGATGAGCTCGCGGCTGTCACCGGCCATGAGATGACGCATGTGCGCAAGCAGCACTGGGCAAAGGCGGTGTCCACCCAGACGAAGCGTGAGCTTGGACTCCAGGTGCTGTTGAGCGTGACGCATGCCGGGGGCGGATGGCGCCAGCTGGCCGGACTTGGCGACAGTCTCCTCTCGCTCAAGTACTCCCGTGGGGAAGAAGACGAAGCGGACGCGGGCGGCTTGCAGGACATGGTTCAGGCCGGATATGACCCGCATGGGATGCTGGATCTGTTTGCTTTGCTTCAGAGCGCAAGCGGCGGCGGCGGCGGGGCGCCCGCGTTTTTGAGCGACCATCCGCTGACATCCGAGCGCATCAAGCATACACAGGACCGGATCAACCGTTTATATAGCCGATAGCGCCTGAAGTCGTGAAATTGATTTCCGCGGTGGGCAACGGGTACAATGGTCATTGGCACGAAGCGCCGGTGATCAGCCGCGTAAAAGAATGCGTGCCGAACCAGTTGGGAGCCCCATGGCGGACATCACCGAAGAACAAGTATTGAATGCCCTGCGTGCGGTCCAGGATCCGGATCTCCATAAGGACATCGTCACGCTTGGATTTGTCAAAGATATTAAAATCTGCGATGGCAACGTCGCTTTCAAGGTCGAGCTTACGACTCCCGCCTGCCCTGTCAAAGACCTGTTGAAATCTCAGGCGGAGCGTGCGGTGGCCCAATTGCCGGGTGTTACTAACGTCGCGGTCGATATGACGGCGCAGGTGCGAGGCCGCGCAGTGGAGCCACAGGAACTGATCCCCGGCGTTCGCAACGTGATCGCGGTGGCAAGTGGCAAAGGGGGCGTGGGGAAAAGCACCGTCGCCGTCAACCTCGCCATTGCCCTTGCGCAAATGGGAGCGAAGGTCGGCTTGATGGATGCCGACATCTACGGTCCCTCGCTGCCGATCATGATGGGCGTAAAGAAACGTCCTCTGATGTCGCAATCGCCCACCGGCCCCAAGATCGTGCCTTTGCTGGCCCACGGAGTGCTGATGATGTCGCTCGGCTTCCTTCTGGACGACGATAAAGCGGTCATCTGGCGCGGCCCCATGGTCTCCTCAGCCGTCCGGCAGCTGCTCGGAGACGTCACCTGGGGCAATCAAGATTATCTTATCATCGATCTTCCCCCAGGTACGGGAGATGCGCCGCTGACGCTCGCCCAGCAGGTGCCAATCTCGGGCGTGGTCATCGTGATGACGCCGCAGCAGGTGGCGCAAGACATCGCGAACAAGAGCGTCCTGATGTTTCGCACGCTTGAACAGGGATCGGGCAAGGCGATCCCCATCCTGGGCGTCGTAGAAAACATGAGCGGAGCCGTCTTCGGCGAAGGCGGAGGAGAGCGCGCCGCAAAGCGGATCGATGTGCCGTTTCTGGGCCGAGTGCCTCTGGACGGCGATATCGCGGCAGGTGGCGATTCGGGGGTCCCCATCATGGTAAGCGCCCCGGATTCTCCGATTGGCCGCGCGTTTCATGATATCGCCACGACGATTGCGGCGCGTATCAGCGTGGTGCAATACAACGCTGCAGAGACGGTGGAAACCGAAGCCTAGCCCCGAGAACGAGGCGTCCGCTCAGGAGATCTCTTACCCGGAATTTCGCTCGCCCGGTGACGGCGCCGTAGTTCGAGAATCCTGAAAAATCGTCTGAATTTCGGCTTGTATCGCCGTGGCATCTGTGTTATACTATTTCGGCGTGGAAAATTTCCGACAGCACATTGACGTGGCTGTCACATCAGTGCTGGTGAGGACGACACCAATGGAAACTAATCAGGTAGAGTGGCGCAGCGCGGAGAGCCCGATCAACGAAGGCCCGTCGCTGGATTTCATTCGTGCGGTGGCGGAGCTTCTGGAGACGAATCCAGACGACATTCTCACGGAATTGGGCTATGTCCCCACGGAGGAGTTCGCGGAAGCGAGCAACAAACTCTGATCCGCGGCGACATCAAGCAAATTTTTCCAGCCGGGTACGTTTCGTGCCCGGCTTTGGAATGTATGCCCTCTTCCTGACCTCACCCCATTGAATCATTTTCAAGTCCGTCCTGTTGTTGTGAGGATGGCTTCGCTGTTTTCTTGACCACGCCCCTTATCTTCGATAACCGCTCTACCCTGTATTCACTCCGCAACACCGTCGTTGTCGGAAGCCTGGTTTGTAAAGCTGGCTGTCCGGTGAGACGTTCCTGGTCGCCTAATTTTCTCAGTTACACCCGGTCTAATAGACACGCATTCTTGTGAGCGCGGTCTGGATTCACGCAGGAAATCGCTTTGTCTTACTCGATCGCACTCCTCCAATTGATGCAGATCGCCGATAGCGCCGTGCCCATCGGCGCGACGTCGCACTCGTTTGGGCTGGAAACGCTCGCGGCGGAAGGCACACTGCACGTGGAGCAGCTTGCCGGCTATGTGTCCACCTTTCTCTATGAGGCCGGAACACTCGAAGGAGCGTACTGCCGCGCCGGATTTCGGCTTGCCGCGCTGGAGTCCGATAGTGAGTTCGAGACGCGTTGGCTGGAAGCGAACGATCGCCTGAGCGCTCTCAAACCCGCGCGGGAAACCAGGACAGGGAGCATGACGCTGGGAAGACGCCTGCTGCAACTCGTCGGGACCCTGGAGCCGGTCCCGGCATTGGCAAGGGTAATTCCGCTTGTGCGGCAGCGACAATCCGCCGCGCATCTTTCCATCGCGTTCGGGCTGATCGCGGGCGCGCTCGGGCTGGATGAGGAGACCACGGTAGTCGCCTTCCTGCATCAGATGGTGACCGGCATCGTTTCCGCCGGCCAGCGGCTGCTGCCTCTGGGCCAGCAGCAGGCGGCAGGGCTGCTCTGGAAAGTAAAGGCAGATATCGTAAGCGCTGCGGAACGAAGTCGCATGGCCGATATCGACGCGCTCGCCTGTTTTTGCCCGCTCATCGATGTCGCCGGCATGCGGCATCCGGGGCTTTCCACCCGGCTTTTTATCAGTTAGGATAATGCGCACGTGAACGGAAGATTAAGGCTTCGTTTCGAAGCAGGCTCTGGAGACCGGCCCACTTCCGTCCTGGTCCTCGAACAGGAGCCACCGCTGAAGGTGGTCCGGGCCTTTCCGACCCAGGATGGCGGCGCGCTCGTGCATCTTCAAAATCTTTCTGGAGGCGTGCTCGGCGGCGACAGGCTGGAGAACCGCTTCGAAGTCGGACCGGACGCCTACGCTCAGATCACCACTACCGGCGCGACCCGAATCTATCGCAGCCGGCCCGGTGCGGAAGAGGCTCTGCAGCGTACGGAAGCCTGCGTATCCGCCGGCGGGCTGCTGGAATATCTTCCCGACCCGCTTATTCCCTTTGCGGCTGCGCGCTATCGCCAGGAGACGCGCATCGACCTCGCAGAAGGCGCGGGGCTCTTCTGGTGGGAAACAGTGGCTCCGGGGAGAGAAGCGCACGGGGAAGTGTTCCAGTACAAACGGCTAGACCTTCGGCTCGATATCTACGCAACAGGGCGACCGATCGTCCTGGACCGAGCGGTTCTGGCTCCGGCGTCGCTGCCTTTATGCTCGTCTGCACGGCTGGGCCCCTATCGTTATTTTACAACTTTCTATATTTGCCGCGTGGGAGAGAAGAGCGGAACCTGGGACGCACTGGAAGCAAAGCTCAGCGCGTTGATCGCCGAGTGGACCTGCCCGGGAGAAAGCGAATGGGGCGCGAGCACTCTTGC
>JBBRKX010000032.1:0-13077 GCA_038231675.1 Chthonomonadales bacterium
CAGTGTTACGTTTGCATGGGGCCGGAGACCGCTAGTGGATTCCGTTGGCTGCTGTCCGGGCCGCTTCGCGCTTGCCCAGACTCGCATTGAAGAAATCCCGTACATCGAAGAGGCAGTTGGGATTGAGCACATGTCCGGATGCCCATCTTTTTACGTTGTCGGCCTCGTTTGCGTGCGCGGCAAGGATAAGCGCCTGAGAGGCTTCCGGAGGAATGATTTCATCGTTTTTCGCGACGATGATAAGCAGCGGCCGGGGAAGAATGCGGCCGACATAGTAGATGGGATCCGTTATGTTGGCGACTTCCTCTACGGTCCGCATCACGTCCGGCGTGACCTGTATGGGCCAGTGCGCCTTGAGCACGGGATATTCGTCGATATGTTTCACGATGTTGACGAACCCACCGCCGGGGACCGCCAGGCAAAAGGAGGCGATTCGCGGCTCCACCCCTCCGACTACGCATCCGATCATCGCGCCCTGCGAAAACCCCAGATACCCGATCTTACCCCCTGCGATGTCCTGCCGTGAAGTCAGATAGTCCACCGCCCTGCGCAGGTCCACCACCGTTTGCACCCATGCGTCCCGCATAGTGTACGAGTCCGGCATATGGATCTCGCCGCTGCGATCCGGGCGCCGACGGTCTCCATGGTACTGAGTGTCGATCGAGAGCGTGGCGTAGCCTTGCGATGTCAGCATTTCGCTGCAGGCCGCAATATAGGATGTGTCTTTGTTTCCACCGGAACCATGCACCAGCAGAACGGCGGGGTAGGGGGCGGCGAAACGTTTGGGGATCGCGACAATTGCGGTCACACGCTGATCGTGTACGCTGTCATACGCGAGCTTGTAACGAGTCCGGATAGCGTTGTCATCCAGCGGCTGGACGTCAGGCTTTAACGGCATTTTGTTGTCGTAAGCATAGTAGGCTCGGCGCATCGCCTCCATGCTATCCGCAGGGGGAGGAAGCGTAAAATCCGGTGGTGTTTGCGCGCGCGCCCGCGCACAGGACATGAGCACCATAAGGGTAAAAGCGACCGCGAGCCGAAGCAGGGGGCGGGCCATGAATTCGTTCTCCTTGAAAAGCTGTGGAACCCCTTCAGTGTACACGATATGGAGGAGCCATGGCAATGATGGTCCTCCAGACTCTTTGCCCGGAACGGGAGAGGGGAGAATAGGCGGAACCGCAGAGGATAAGGGCATTGCGCCGAAGGAGGGGAGAGTTCTCCAGGGGCAGGGATCAGTCCGACAGAAAGCGTGCCCGTGTTTCCGGTGTAGGCACCATACAGCTTTGTCGTTTCCCAGCGAAGCGGTAGCGATTGCGCGCGATAATGTCGTAGACGCCATCACGGATAGGCGCGGGGATCAGGAGGAATACACTGAAAACCGGCCAGAAACCGCTTAAACGCTTTGCAATGCGCAAAGCGGCCGTCGACTTGGTGGAGATGGCGCCATTTTCAAAGAGGACTATGGAATTGGGGCTGGACCCGGGACTAAATCCTACCTGCTCAAGCAGGCGTATGCCTGCCGGGGATTGTCGGGAAGCAAATTGAAAGTATTGAGCGCGGTCCCGGCGCAGAATAAACTGGACGGCGAAGGCGCAAAAATTACATTCGCCGTCAAATATCACCACGGCATTGCTTGTCTGTGCCGTCATGGCGTGTTCCTCTCCTAAGGAAAGCGACATCATGCTTCGCTTTCCAGCCAGAGTGCGATCGCGGCCAGGTCCTGCGCACGGTCACCGAGCGCGGCAGGAACAATCTCGCAGACTTCCAGACTCCTGGCCCAGGTATATTCCCGCACGGCAGCGCGGATCGGGTTGAGAATAAGGTCGCCGGCATGCACGGCAATGGTGCCGATGATCACGCGTTCAGGATTTAAGATCTGGATGAGGTTGGCTATACCAACGCCCATATATGCGCCTGCTTCCTCCAGCACCTGTATGGCAAAAGTGTCGCCCTCCCGCGCCGCGTCCACAACATGCGCCGCGGTGATATCTCCCGGTCGCCCTCCCGCAAGAGCAAGGACGCGCTTGTGCCGTCCATACATCATGCTTTCTCGAGCGAGGCGTGCAATGGCGGGCCCGGAAGCAAGCGCCTCCAGGCACCCACGCTTGCCACATCCACAGAGGGGGCCGTTCATCAGGATCGTCTGATGCCCGATTTCACCGGCGAGATCATTGGTCCCGCGATAAAGACGTCCGTCCAGGATCAGGCCGCCTCCGATGCCGGTGCCCATGGTCAGAAAAACCATGTTGCGGGTTCCCTTGCCCGCGCCGAAGCGCCACTCCGCTAGCGCGGAGGCATTGGCGTCGTTTTCCACCCGAACGCCCATCCCAAGGGCGTCTTCAAAGAACGCCTTTACCGGAACGGCTTTCCATGCCGGGAGATTCGGAGGGGAGTAGATAATACCTTGCGCGCTATCAAGTGGTCCGCCGCAGGATATTCCTACCCCTCGGACATCGCTTGCCATCACCTTGCCGAGCGCCATGACCTCCCGGGCCATCCCGGCCAGACGCTCCAGCACCTCTTCCGGAGTACGCTGATCGGCCAGTGTCGGCTCGCTCAGACGATGCAATATTTCGCCGTCCGACCGCGCCAATGAAACCGCGCATTTCGTGCCTCCAATGTCCACCCCGAGGATCAAACGCTCTTGCATAGCCCTGTTGCTCCCTGATCTAGACGACTAATCGCGGCATTCGAGGGCGACAGCCGCAATTCCTCCCGCGTTGACATTGCTGTCGAATTGAACGTATAATAGCCACCATGGCAACAACAATCGAGCCGCCTGCGACTACTCCGCCGGGCGACGGCGGTCAGGGCGGTAGAGGGGCAAGTTCTCAGCGTCGGGTCGCCGGAGCCACCGGTATTCTGATGGTTGGGATCCTCGGCAGCCGCTTTCTGGGTTTGATTCGCGATCATATCATCGCACAGAAGCTTGGTCAAGGCTTTCAAACAGATATTTACAATGCCGCCTTCACGCTCCCCGATCTGCTCCTGTATCTTATCGCGGGAGGTGCGCTCTCCTCCGCCTTTATTCCCATATTTACCGAATACCTGGAAGAAGGCCGCGAAAACGAAGCATGGCGGCTCTTCAGCGTCGTGTTTTCCGCTACAGCCATCGTGGTCGGTGTGTTTATCGTGCTTGCCGAAATATTCGCCAGGCCGTTGGTCGTCCTTACCAACCCGGGATACCATACAGCCGCCATCGACGCCACCACTTTCCTGACCCGAATTTTGCTCCCCGCGCAAATCTGTTTTTTCCTGGGCGGGTTGATGATGGGGACGCTTCAGGTGCGCGGTAATTTCGTCGGGCAGGCGCTTGGCCCCTGCATTTATAACCTCGGCATTATTCTTGGCGCCGCGTTTCTGGGGAGCAGTCTCGGCGCGGAGGGAATGTGTTGGGGCGCGCTCGGAGGAGCGATCGTCGGGAACCTTCTGCTGCAGTATGTCCTGATGCGGAGAGCCGGCGGCAGATATAACCCACGTGCCCTGTTTAAGTACTGGGGGCATCCGGGCGCCAAGCAGGTCTGGCGGCTGATGGTTCCCATTATCCTCGGCTTATCCCTGCCACAGGTGAGCGCCATCGTCAACAAGTGGTTTGCCTCCTACCTCGCAACGGGCAGCCAGTCGGCGTTGATGAATGCCAATCGCTTGATGCAGGTTCCTCTTGGCGTATTCGCTCAGGCGATCGGAATGGCGATATTTCCAACACTTTCCCTGCATGCGGCACGGAAGGATATGCCGGAACTGCGACGGACGGCGAATTATGGACTGCGCTTCACCCTTTTTCTGACCATTCCGACCTCCGTGCTTATGATCGTGCTGGCGCTGCCCTTTGTTCAACTGTTGCTGCAAAGCGGGAAGTTTAAAACGGCGGATGCAATGCAGGTCGATAGGGCGCTGATCTACTACTCTCTCGGGATCTTTGCCTGGTCCGCGCACACGATCGTATCCCGTGTCTTTTACTCGCTCAAAAATACGCGTACGCCCGTAATCATCGGCACCATCGTCACTCTCTTTGTGTTCATTCCGCTCAATAGGATTTTGATGAAATGGATGGGATCTCCAGGGCTTGCCTTTGCAACGTCGATTGCCGCAGCCATCAACATGGGGGTCACGCTTTTCCTGCTCAGCAGGCATATCGGCGGGATCTACGGGGGCAAACTGCTACGCGCCACCCTGAAGATCTGTTTTGCATCCGCGATTACGGGAGCAATTTGCTGGCTTACACGGGAGGCATTGCAGTCGAGATTTCCTACTGTCAAGGGCGATCACATTGCTTTGCACGCGGGCATCATTCTCGCCGGCAGTCTGGCTGCAAGCACCCTCGTCTATCTGATCCTCGCGTTAGGATTACGCATGGAGGAGGCGAACCTCCTTCGAAAGCTTCTCTTGAAGGTTAGCGGACGCACCGCGTAAAGAGCATGATCGCGTTCTCCCTCTTTTGCGGGTCCGGAATTGACGTGCGGCGAGGCGGGAGGAAAAGGCAATGGGGGGAAGAAGAGGATCCTCTTCCACGTCGTGCTGGAAGAGGATTTCAAAGCCTAGACAGACTTGTCTCAGAAACCTTTAGAGCGTTCGCCCTACTGCCACGGCGATCGGCCGCAACTCATCCACGAGCTGACCGAAATGTTCACGGGTGAGCGACTGCGCTCCGTCTTTGAGCGCCTTATCCGGATGAGGATGCACTTCGATTAAGAGGCCGTCCGCTCCGACCGCGACCGCAGCCTTGGTCATCGCCATCACCAGGCTGCGTTTGCCGGTGCCCTGGCTCGGGTCGACAACCACGGGAAGGTGGGACAGTTCTTTGGCTGCCGGCACCGCCGAGAGATCGAGCGTATTGCGTGTGTAGGTCTCGAACGTTCGAATCCCACGCTCGCACAACATCACGTTCGGGTTGCCACCGAGCAAAACGTACTCCGCCGCTTGCAGCCACTCTTCGATCTTCGCCCACATTCCACGTTTGATCATAACGGCGGTCTTGACTTTGCCGACCTCGCGCAGCAGATCGTAGTTCTGCATATTGCGCGTGCCGATCTGGAGAATATCGGCGTACTGGCAGACGAGTTCAACGTTGCGTACATCCATCACCTCGGTGATGACGCGCATATCGAGCTTGTCCGCGATATCGCGCAGGATCTTGAGCGCCTCGACGCCATGTCCCTGGAAAGAGTAAGGCGATGTGCTGGGCTTATACGCTCCGCCCCGCAGGATGGTCGCACCGGCCGCTTTACAGGCCACCGCGGATTCCCACGTCTGCTCGTAGGTTTCCACGGTGCATGGGCCCGCCATCAGCGTGATCTGGTTGCCGCCTACAGGGACGCCCTTCACATCGATTACGGTGCCTTCGGGATGGAATTCGCGGCTTGCAAACTTATACGGTCGGAGGATACCGATCACCTGCTCCACGCAAGGGAGCGCTTCCAGAGATTCCATATACCGGCCTTTATCCGCTTCAGGAACGCCGGTAGCCCCAATGACGGTCCGTTCCGTTCCATAGATCGGGTGCACGCCATAGCCCCAGTCTTGAATCCGCTGCTCGACGTCCTTTATTTCCGCTTCCGTCGCGTGCGCCGCCATCACCACAATCATCGCCTTGCCATCCTTCATTGTCCTCGTCGCACCCTTGCACGAGAATAAAATATATGGTTCAGTGTACCCCATAATCTCCCGTGCCTCGAGCAGCGGAGCGCGTCAGACGCCATGGGGCGATTTGCCCGTCCGGTCCGGGCGGCATATGCGGTAAAGGACTAAATATCCTGTTCGGTGAAAGCTATGCCATCGCATAGGGCTGCATACCGGGAACGTGGCGCTCGGTAGGAGAAGTTATGAAATTTTTGGTTACCGGGGCGACAGGGTTTATTGGCCGGCTGTTGTGTACGCGGCTACAAGCGGCGGGCCATAAGATAACCGTTCTGTCCCGCGACGCAAAGAGAGCGCAATCGGCATTGGGTGCGGACGTGGGAGCTATCGAGTGGTCCGGAAAAGATTGGCACGCCTCCATCGAGCAGTCCGACGTGGTCATTCACCTGGCGGGTGCGGGAGTGGCGGATCATCGATGGACTCCGGAAGTGAAAGCACGGATACTTTCTTCGCGGACGGAGACGACGCGTAGTCTGGTCGATGCGATGCGCCATGCGAATCGTAAGCCCGATGCCTTCCTCTGTTGCTCCGCAATCGGATTCTACGGCGATTGTAAAGACGCGGTGGTCACTGAGTCCAGCCCATCCGGAAATGGCTTTTTAGCGGATGTATGCAAACGTTGGGAAGAAGAAGCGTCGGCAGCCGAGGAATTGGGAGTGCGCGTCGCACGGATGCGCGTTGGTCTGGTGCTTGGCGTGGGAGGAGCGCTCGAGCGTATGATTAAGCCGCTTCCCGGTCCGATATCTCCCTGGAAACTGGGATTGGGCGGCCCAATGGGCAGCGGCCGCCAGTGGATATCGTGGATCCATGTGGAAGATGCAGTCGATCTGTTCTTCCGAACGGCGACCGAACAAAACGTTTCTGGAGCCGTGAATGTGGTGTCTCCACAACCGGTCACCAATCGCGACTTTGCGCATGCGCTTGGCAAGGCGTTGCACAGGCCATCCGTGCTTCCATTGCCCGGATTCATGCTACGCGCTATTCTGGGGGAATTTGCAGAAACGCTCCTGACGGGGCAACGGGTCCTTCCGACAGTCGCGCAAAATCTCGACTGGACTTTCCGGCATTCCGGCCTCGATGCAGCTCTCTCCGACCTTGTCAAGAAGATGTGAGCACGTATAGATACTGCCGATATCGCCCGAACAGAGGACGGTCCGTGAACAAAAAGGGCATGCGGCCCGATCAGCATCTTTACCTGATAGACGTGAGGAAGGCCCACATCTTGAAAGACGTGGGCCTTCCTCACGATTTCTTATGCCGGAATTTTGCCGGCACACCCTAAGGCGAACCAGACGCAACTGGCTTAAGATCCCCGCAGTGTGAGAATATCGAGCGCGTTATCGACGTCGGCGCCGAAACGCGAACAGCGTCCCGGAAACACCCATGCCGATAAGAGAAGCGACCGAACCCGGCTCCGGCACGGTGCCCGGGCCACCCTGTCCACCGATGGGGCTCAGGAGAGTTACATGACCGCCGAGTGTACCGTTCGGGGCTTTGCCGTTGGGCGGACCCGGTGCGGTAAACTGATCGATGGTCAACTGAAACACGCCCGCCTGGCCGAAGTCAAACAGGATCGGCGCCGCTGGAAGGGTCGGAGATGTCAAGTTCACCGAATCCGAGATCGGGTTCAATGTTCCGGACAGGTGCCCGCTGAATGTCTGCGTCAGCGCGGAAGAAGTGGCGACACCATTGGCATCCACCAATTGAATAGTGATCTGATCGGTGAAGTCCGTGTTGACCGTACCGAACTGCGTGATATCGGTAGTGGTGCTGGTAGGCTTCAGTGTGGTGATCACGATGTTCGTCGGGGTCCCCGTCGCTGAGGTAGTGCCGCCGTTGATAACATCAAGAGACAGACCGGCATTGGTCGAAACGACCGGAGCCGGAGAAAAAACGGACGAATACACAAAATACTGCGCGTGTGCCGTCCCCATGGTTGCCAGAAGGCCTGCACCGGCGGTCAGAGCCAGCAAGAGCTTTCGCATTGGTAAGTTTCCTTTCCTCGTTCACTCTACAACACGATAGAGTGGTCAGGTATCCAGAAGACGAGCCTCAAGGTTCGCCTTGTCCGACTGATAAACAGATGACCGTCTGGGGTGTTTAGCGTATTAGTTAACTCCTCCTTTCACTACGCATAACGGCTGTGAGACACTGTATTCTTGTAGAAAGCAGCCTTTCACACGGGCGCCAGGGCCGAATGGGTAAGGTAAATCATACGTCAGAAAGCGGGCTCATCGAGTAAGCATGGCAGCCTGATCGTCAGCTAACAGACGGGCGCACTTAGGGTGATGTTCCCCCAAAACAAGGGAGATTATCAAAATGCGACCTGAATTGGTTCAAACAAGCGGCCAAAACATGCATGTCAACGTAAATTTGTACTAATAATGGTTCATAACCTGAAATTTCGTGTGGGAAAACAAGAGGATACCTGTGTGAAGAGAAACCAGGGGGGCGCAAAAAATGGGCGGGAAAGCTTAAGAACACAATCGTTCGAATAGCTTTCCCGCCGGAGTGCCTGCTGAAGGTATCCCTACCGGCGCCGGCGCCGAAACGCAAACAGCGTCCCGGAAACACCCATGCCGATGAGAGAAGCGACCGAGCCCGGCTCCGGTACGTTTCCCGGGCCACCCTGCCCGCCAATGGGAGCGGTGAGAGTGATGTGCCCACCCAGCGTGCCATTTGGGGCCTGGCCATTCGGCGGTCCCGGAGCGGTAAACTGATTGATGGTCAACGTAATTACGCCCCCCTGACCGAAGTCAAAAAGGATGGGCGCCGCCGGAAGGGCCGGCGACGTCAGGTTGACCGTATCCGAGATCGGGTTCAGTATTCCGGACAGATGACCGCTGAATGTTTGTGTCAGCGCGGCGGAAGTCGCGACGCCATTGGCATCCACCAATTGAATAGTGATCTGATCGGTGAAGTCCGTGTTGACCGTACCGAACTGAGAAAAGTCATTCGTTGTTGCGGTAGGTTTCAGCGTTGTGACAACGATATTCGTTGGTGTGCCCGTGGGTGTGGCGGTCCCGCCGTTAATGACGGTGAGAGACAGGCCGGCATTCGTCGAAACGACCGGAGCAGGAGAGAAAACAGATGAATACTCGAAGTACTGCGCGTGTGCGTTCCCCATGGAGATCATGAGGCACGTGCCAGCCGTCATAGCCAGCAGAAGTTTGTTCATTGCTACACATTCCTTTCCTCATGCACCCTACAACGAGATAGAGTGGATTGGGGTACTACGGGGCCCATCATCACGGCTTTGGGGTGTCGGGATGAAGAAGCGCCCGCCCCTGCGATTCGCTTTCGTTACGCATTCCAGCTCTAAGAAACTTCTACCTACGTGGGTAAAGCATCTCAGTGGGACGTGATGGCCGAATGAGTAACACGGATATAACGCCACACGTTCTGCCCTAAAACGAAGCATAGCCGCCTGATCGTTAGCTTAAAGACGGCTTGATTGGGGTGGTTGTTCCCCTAAATCTTGCGAGCAAAAGAAAATTCATTACATTTAGTAAAGGCAGGCGACCATAACCCATCTAAAGCTCTAATATTAGCGCCAGTTTATATTCACGGACGAGTAACTTTAGATCGCTGAGGATCGCTTTGGGGGGCGTTGGTAGGGTATGTCGATTGCGATTGTGCTGATCGTTCGTGGGTCAAAGGAGGTGGACGAAGTGGATCACAATGAATAGCAGGAAGCCGCCCGATGCCACATAGTTCAGCCGCAGGGTAAACCAGAAGGCGGTCTGCGTTGTACTTTGCCGAAATCCGCGCACGAAACGCGCCAGTTCCAGAAGGATGCCGGAGTAGCCCGCTGCTACTAGAGCAACGTCAAGACGGCTGGAAGTGCGCGCCATGACCGCTATTGCCGTTAGACCGGCCAGTGTAAGGCAACCGAAGCCAAAAATAAGGGCCCGCTCAGGGCCAAGCTGTACGGCAAGCGTGCGATCGCCCCGCAGGGTGTCCTCTTCGATCTGGTAGATTTGTGTCAGCGGGTAGAGACCCAGTGCGGTAAACGCCGCGGACAGCAGGCCACCGATTCCTCGCTCCGTGATAGCGGAACTTATGCTGCTTGCCACACACCATCCAGCCAGAAATCCGAGGGCGCCCTGTCCTATAAACACGGTGAGCGCGCTTGTGATCGGGCTCGCTTTCCAACGGGTGCATGGATGCGAATATGCCGCGCCCAGAGCCGCTATGGTCAGATAGATTCCGAGAAACGTGCGGTTTACAAAGAGACAAAGCACCGCGCCGACCAACTGCACCACGAGGGAAAAGGCAAGCAGACCACGGGGGATCGGAGGCGGCGCATACATACCGCCGACGGGGCCTTTATCCCGGTCGTAAGAGGAGTTGAACGCGGTAATGCCGCTGTAAAGGAAGAGGTGGAACGCGATATATCCGAGTAACAATCGTCCTGAAGGGCGGCCGTTCGCCAGAAGGAATCCCCATAGAAAAAGAGGCGAAAGCGACAACTGGAAAGGCACGCGAAGGTGCTTCCAGTATGCCGCGCAGTTTGCGGCCTTAAGCGCCCTGAATCCGGCTGTGTCCGTCTTTAGAGTCATAAACGGCCCAACAGAGTTCTACGGCGCGGGCTCCGTCGGAGGCGGAGACCACTGGCGCCTGTAATCCGCGTACGACGTCCGCGAAGTGAGCGATCTCACGTTCAAAGCGGTTGGGACCGCCTTCATCGTGATGGCGCCAGACCGGCTGGTCGGCGGTGAGGTAGCGGAGTGTGGCGGCGTCGTAGTCGACGATACAAGCCCCGGCGGAACCATAGATCTCCACCACGTTGCGCCCGCCCGGCAAACTCCAACTCGCTTCCACGACTCCTATGGCTCCCGACACGCCTTGCAGAAGAAGCCCGACAGTATCCTCTACATCCAACTTGGGGTTCATCAGGGCGGTGAGCCCCTGGATAGAAGCCACCTCTCCACAAAAATGGCGGAAAAGATCGATGCCATGGATCGCGGTGTTGAGCAGAACGCCGGACCCAGGGCGGAAATCCAGTGGATCGGGTTCCAACTCTCGATTGGCTATCTTCTCGCTCGCATCGGCCCACAGGCCGCTGAAACGGCATCGAAACATGACCGGGATGCCGAGGTCGTCGTTTTCAACCAGATCCCGAGCGAACAAAATGGGTGGATGAAAACGATGACAGAAGCCGGGCATCAGGAGACGCTCACGATCCGCCGCCAGCTGAACTAAAGCCCGCGCTTCCTCCGGGCGGGCCGTCATTGGCGCTTCGCATAGCACATGGGCGCCGCAACGCAACGCCGCTGTCACCGACGCTATGTGTTCGCCCGTCGGGGTGCATACGTCGACAATGTCGAAAGGACCCGCTTCAAGCATCGCCGCAACATCCGTGAATGCGGCCGTGCCCGCGTACTGGGCGGCCGTCCGGGCAACGGCGACGCCATCGGTATCGCAGACGGCCGCGATTCGCACACCGCTCAGATTGGCCCAACAACTCAGATGAATATGCCCTACGCCGCCGCACCCGACGACCGCAATGCTCAGATCGGCCATAAGAAAACTGTCTGCCCTATTCTTAATCGCCACTCGCCAGACGCTTCAGAGCGTCGACATGGTGATTGCATTCATGCGTGATCAGTTTGCGAAGCGTTACCGAATCCGGCAATCCTTGCCTCGAGGGAGCCGCAAGCGAGGCGACGACGTCGCCGGCGTTCTGGTCTCGATGGCTTGCCGCAAGGAGCAGATTGGCCACTTCTTCATCGTTGGCTATCGTTGCATAGCCATTCACGTTTAAAAAACTTAGCGTTGCGATCAACGCGGTCCGTAGATTTCCTGCGGCGAAAGCCCTGGCTTCGAGCAGTCGGGTAAGCATCGTCGTTGCCTGGGCGGGAACATCCTGGCTGTCCCCATATTTATATTGGCCGGCCACGGCGGCCTCAAGTTTAAAATAGTCATAAGGATGAATGGTTCCGGTTACAATATTATTGATCCAGACCAGGTCATGCGTGGTCAAATACTCCATCGATCTACGGTCTCCTGGATAAGATGGGAATGGTTGCGCGGTTAGCGTACCTAATGCGCGTAAAGAATGTCAACTTCGATTGGCTCGGGCGGTCAAATAGCCCCTTACCCCCTGAATCCCCCTCTGCCCGGAATGGGAGAGGGGGATAGGCGGAGCTGCCGGGGGGAGAGGCTTAAGCTATGGGGTGAGGATCCGGTTGAGGCAGCCTAGAAGGTCACCTGGAAGTTGGAGAGGAGCACGTTGCGTTGCTTGCCGAAGAACGGAACGCCGCCCTGTTGGACATCATCGCGGATATAGTTGAGTTGGATCTTGGCGTTGTGACCGCGCAGGGAGTAGTTGACGCCGAACGTGTATTCGCGCAGATTGTGGTCGCCCGCCGTTATCGCGATGCCCGCCGGCTTGCCGCCATGGATGGAAGGATCCCATTCATCGTAGCGGCCCACGAATTGCCACGTCGGATTGAGCGTATAGGCGTAAAGCGCATATCCACCCGCCGCATAGTTGCTCGTCGCCGTCGGCGTGCCTTCCACGGCGCGATCATGCGCATACGCGAACTCGGCCTCGAAGAAGTGGCGGCCGCTCTGTCCGATCAATGTCGCGCCCGCTCGGTCATGGGCATTGGAGGGTTTGAAATCACCGATGGACATGCCGCCCCAGACGCCGAGCGTAAAGTGGCGGATGGCGGTCAGATACGCGGACGCCGTGCCGAACTTCTGGCGTTCGGTGGCCGTGATGTTCTGGTCGTTGCCGTTGCTGTTGAAGATGCCGAGGTTGACGCTGCCCGGTCCGCCCTGATAGCGAAGCATGGCGCCTGTATCACGGATATTACCGATCCGCCCGGCATTAGCCGGCAGCTCGTTCATGATGGAGCGCTCCACCGTCAGCAGCTGGCTGGAGGAGTGCGTTCCCTCTTCGCTCAGCCCCGTCTTCTGCTGACCGACTTCGAGGCGCATCTGTCTGGACAACCGATAGCCCACCCACAGGTCCTGCAGCACGCTCGCGCTCCCGGTTCCCGTTTTGGCGATATCGAACATCGCGCGAAAATCCACTTGAGGAAGGATTTTTCCCGTCAGATTGATCTCCCCACGGCGTAAACGAAAGGTATCTCCGACCGCGCCCGCACCGAAGTTGCGTCCGGGAGGCGAAGCGCTGAAGTTGGTGGGCACGTTGCCGCTCGGAGTGTCGCCGAAGCCCGTTCCAAACCACATCTGGAATGCGCCTCCCACCCGCAGCGACCCGATGCCGACATCGACCTTCTTGGCGAGCGCGGCATTTGTGCTCGCCTTGAGCGCGGCAATGTTGTTGAGCGCCTGGTCGGCAAGGATATTGGTGGCGTCCACCTTCTTGCTTAGCCCATTGATGCGATCGTCGAAACCATTCACCCGGTTCGTCAGGTCGCTGACCTGCCCTTTGAGCGTCTCAAGATCGGCTTTCACCGTGTCGAG